>JBFMGX010000005.1 GCA_040752595.1 Candidatus Zixiibacteriota bacterium | reverse complement strand
CACAGCGCCTCAGCGCGTCCATACGCGTGACCCGCACAAGAAAAACGTGGCGGCGACGTCCCATGACAGAACCGGCTCCGCGGTTCTCCTTTGTGGGGATGAAGTAGGGGGTTCTTCAACAGGCCCAGGAATGTCTGTCCTCCTTGCACAACCATGGTGCTTGCAAAGAACGCACCCTACACGCGGGTGCCACGCACAAACTCGTTTGTGCGTGTCCCGCCGTCGGATGCCATGGCACGCACAAGCTCTCCGGCCGTCGGCCGGCGGGCTTGTGCATGGCACCCGTCGCCCAAGGGCATCGCAGGGGGCTGAAAGCCCCCTGTCCACGAATACCTTCGCTTCGAGGACAGCGGGCTTCAGCCCGCTGCCGGTGCGTGCAGAGCACGCACCCTACGCCACAGGAGTCATCTGTCCCGCCAATTGTCCGCAGGCGGCGGCGATGTCGAGGCCGAATGACTTGCGGACATTGACTGCGGGGCAACGGGGATAGAGATAGTCGCGGAAGGCGATCACTCGCTCCTCGGACGGGCGGCGGAACTCCGAGCCGGGATGCGGGTGGAAGCGAATCAGGTTGATCTTGCAGGGGATCCCATGCACGAAGCGGACCAGTTTCTTCGCGTCGGCGATGGAGTCATTCACACCATCAATGAGGATGTACTCGAATGTGATTCTTCGACCGGTGGCGCGTGTCACGGCGATGGCCGCCTCCTTGAGCGCGGCCAGCGGCCACTTGCGGTTGATCGGCATCAGGCGCGAGCGCAGTTCATCATCGGCGGCGGACAGCGAGATGGCCAGGTTGGCTTTGATCTTCTCTTCGGCCCAACGGTGAATCTCTGGAACCAGTCCGACGGTCGATACCGTAGTGCGCCGATGCGAGATGTCCAATCCCCAGTCGGCGGCGATCAGGTCCAACACCGTCTTGACCGCGTCGAAGTTCTGCAACGGCTCACCCATACCCATGAAGACGACGTTGGTCACCCGTTCACCAGCGGGGAGGAGTTGACCGGAGGTGATGATCTGACCAATGATCTCGCCGGGTGAGAGGTTCCGTCCGAATCCCAAAGTCGCGGTCGCGCAAAACCGGCAACCCAGCCCGCACCCCGATTGGGTCGACACACAAACCGTCCGTCTGGGGCCATCGCGCATCAACACGGCCTCCCACACGCTGTCATCGTCGCGGAAGAGGAGTTTCTCAGTTCCATCAGTCGCGATCTGGTGCGCGGCGGGCGACGGCATGGCGATTTCGAATCGGTCGGAGAGGCGACGTCGCAATGCCGCGGACAGATCGGTCATGGCGGCAAAGTCGAAGATCCGTCTACGGTAGATCCAGCGCACCAATTGCCGGGCGCGATGGGGAGGTTCACCGAGCGAAGCCATCGCTTCGATCAATGTCGGGAGGGGCTGGCCGAGCAGATTCATGCGCGTCAGATTACTCCTCGATCATCTGTCAACACCGTCGCCCGGTTGCTCTGCGGGCAGCCCATTCTACGGCAATCGGTCCCCCGAGCGAAGCGCCTTCTGCGAGGAGGGAGTACGAACGTGGCCAAGGGCAGGTTGGAAATCGGACAACAATTGTAGCAGAACATGGTGCCGGTTGTGGTCGCGCGCACGATTCGGCAACCAATTGTCTCGCAATGCGTTGCTGGCGCTGCTTGGCTCTCGGTGAGCGGCGGCCTCCGCGCGCATATTCGGACTGAAATCAAGTCGCAGGGCTCTGGGGTCGACAACACAAAGAGAGACTGTACGGGGGCAGCCATCATGTTCCGAGACATGAATGCCAAGGTTCTGGTTGTAGACGACGAGCCGGGGATCACCGAGATCGTCGATGCTTTTCTGACGACCGCCGGCTACGATGTGGCCGTCGAGAACACGTCGGCGGGAGCGATCAAGCGAGCCCGGGAGTGGAAGCCCGACATCATACTACTCGACATCATGATGCCGGAGATGGATGGGTACGACGTGTGCGCGGCGCTGAAGAAGCAACCGGCGACGGCGGATATTCCGGTCGTGTTTCTGACCGGGAAGGACGCCAGCGATGATCAGGGACGGAGCTTCCGGGCCGGGGGAAACCTGTTCGTGAAGAAGCCGTTCTCCTGCGAGCGGCTCTTGGACATCGTGAAGATCGTGCTCCTCTCCGTGAGTCGTTAGAGCGCTTCATCGCGTACTGTCTGGCGCGTGGCCCTTCCCGGTGCCGCGCGCCGCTTCGTTTTGTGCCTTTCCCTCGACAGGGTCGTGCGTTACCAGTTGCCGCGGATGCATGACGGCGTTATCGTGCCGCGAGGCAACCAGCCATATGGATGCTCACACTCTCATCTTTCTGATCGCAGCCGCACTCTCCAATCTGGCCGGTGCCGGGTTCTTCCTCCTACGCAGTCGCTGGGAAGATCAGGCATTGCGTCTGCTGTTGGGAACGGGCGCGGGATTCATGCTGGCGGTGGCGCTGGTGGATATGTTCCCCAGAGCCCAAGAGCATACCCCATGGGCCGCGGCTTGGGTGCTGGCCGGATTTCTGATCGTCCATATGTTTGAACACGTGTTCACGACGCACTTTCACTATGGACAGGAGACGCACGCCGGGTTGAGGGCCCAAGTCGGGATTGCGGCCACCCTGGGGTTGGGCGTGCATTCCGTGGTCGATGGGATTGCCATTGTCGTCGCCATGCAAACCGATCTGCGTCTGGGCTGGCTTGTATTCCTGGCCATGGTCTGGCACAAGATCCCCAGTGGATTCACGGCCGCATCGATCGTGAGCGCCACCGGCGGGACACGGAGGGCCGCACTCCGGGCCGGTCTGATCCTGGGGGTGGCGTGCGTGGTGGGAGGCCTCCTGTACAGCGTGTTGCCGTCGCGGGGATGGATCGGTCCCGCCTTGGGGATTTCCGCCGGTTCGTTGATCTATGTGGCGGCCACCGATCTGCTGCCGGAGGTGAACAGGCGTCGGACGCCGTTGGCCCCGTTGGGCGTCGTGGCCGGGGTGGCGGCGTTCTACTTGGCCCATTGGATGCTTGGACATTGACGTTTGAGGGCCAGACGGGCCATGGTGGACCAAGCGGTATCCGTCCGTGATGATCTGCCGCGCAGGAAACTGCGGCGTCCCAGCGCCGTACAACGCTGGTATGGAAACGGGAGCACAATCGCTGATGCTAAGGAGGGGTCACGTGGCCAAATGGAGACATTGGACGGTCATCGGCATGGCTGTTGGAATAGGTCTCGGTGCCGGACATTCACAGCGGGCGGAAGCGCAATCGCTCTTTGGGCAGGTCTCGACCGCCCGGCCCTTGGACCGCGGCACACAGGACATCGGCGGCTTTCTCGGGGTCTTTGAGAACTCCACGGGCTTCTTCGGTCAGTACCGACGCGGTCTCTTCTCCCAGGGCGACGGCGGGTTGCAGTTCGGCGTCGTCGATCCCGACGGCGGCGGCGACGTGGGTGTTGGATTCGGGGGAGACCTGAAATTCACAGTAATGTCGGCCGCCAGTCGCGACCCGTTCGATCTGGGACTGGGACCGCGTGTCGGGTTCTTCTCGTACGGTGGTGCCACGCTTCTTCAGTTGGGTGGGTCGGTGGTGATTTCCCGGGACTACACGGTGTCCAACGGCGGGTACCTGAGTCCCTATGGCGCCGTCAACATGCGCATGGAGTCGGTGTCGAACGGTGCCAGCGAGACCGAGTTTCAGATCGGCGCGCAGGCAGGGTTGAAATGGGAGATCACTGATCTGATCGACGTGCTGGGAGAGGTCGTGCTCGACGATGAGTTGGGGATCATTATCGGTTTGAATTTCAAGCTCTGAGCGCCCGTCGCACCTGCTATCTTTGCACCTCATGACGACTTGGGATGCGATCCTTCTCGGCGCGGTGCAGGGACTGACCGAATTCCTACCCGTCTCCAGTTCCGGCCACCTGGTGCTGGTCGAGCACTGGATCGGGTTACCGTCCGACATGCTCACCTTCGACATCGCCGTGCACGTCGGCACGTTGCTGGCCGTCTTGATCTACTTCCATCGGCAGCTTGCCGATCTGTTCTTGGGTTTGCTTGGTCGCCCGCGCCCGGCCGCGTCGCCGCGCGCAGCGAGGCGTCTGCTGCTCCTGCTCGTGATCGGCTCGATCCCGGCCGGAATCATCGGTCTCTTGTTCAAGACCCAGATCGAAGCGGTCTTCGCGGCGCCGCGCATGGGCGCCGCGCTCCTGATGGTGACGGGCGTATTGCTGTTGGTGATGAAGCTCTTTCCTGTCGGTCACCTTGATGTCGGTGGTGGCCGCGCCTGGTGGATCGGCTGCGCCCAAGCCGTGGCCATTCTCCCCGGCGTGTCGCGCTCGGGGTCGACCATCGCCACTGGGTGCATGCTCGGCGTCGCGCCGGCCAAAGCGGCCGAATTCTCGTTTCTGCTCTCGATTCCCGCCGTCGGCGGCGCCGCGATCCTGGGATTGAAGGATGCGTGGGGAACGGGGAGTCTGGGTTCGGCGCATCTGATCGGTGCCATTGTCGCGGCGTTGACCGGTCTGGTGGCGTTGCGAACGGTCTTCGCTACGCTGCAGCGCGGTCGCTTCGCGTGGTTCGGGGTCTATTGTCTGCTGGTCGGCTTCCTGTCCGTTTTGCTGATATAGCGGCCATGGAGTGGGCACAGCCGCAGCATGCTCATTCTCGTCATCCGCTTCTCATCGCTGGGCGATGTCGTGCTCGCCGGTGCGGCCGTGCGTGCCCTGGTGAGGGCGCACCCCGAGGCGCAAGTCGTTCTGGCCACAAAGGCCGAGTACGCCGTTCTCTACGATCACTACGATCTCCCCTTGACCGTGGCCGGCTATGACCATCGTCAGGGATGGCGTTCGTTCACGGCGCAGTGGAGCGGGGTCGTCTTCGACCGCGTGATCGACCTGCACCGTTCATGGCGCTCAGGGTCCCTGAACCGCCGCGTCAAGAGCCGCCTGGTCACGAAGGTGGATAAGCAGTTCTCCCGTCGTTTGGGCATGGTCTGGCGCAAGCGCGGGCTGGAGCGACCGCTGTCGACGTTGGCGGGTTACCTCGAGGCGGTGCGGTTTCCCGGCGGCCCACCCTTGGCCGGCAAACCGCGACTCTGCCTGTCGGCCGGCGAACAGGAATGTGCCCATGCGCTGCGCCAGAAATGGCCGCGGGCGCTCGGGATCGGCTGGGGGGCGCGACATCCGACCAAGGCCGTCCCCCCGGAGCAATGGGCACGGCTCGTGCTTGGGCTGGAGCCGGGCAGCCTGGATGCCGTGCGCATCTTCGGCATGGAATCGGATCGCAGGGACATCGAGCCATTCATGGCGGCGCTGGGGGAGAGGATTCCCGCGATCGACTTTGCGTCCCGCTGCGGTCTTTCGCTTCGTGACGCGATGGTGGAGATCGCGGCATTGTCGGCCTTCGCAAGCTCCGATTCCGGATTGATGCATGTGGCCGCCGCCCTCGGCGTGCCGACGTTTGGGCTCTTCGGTCCCACACATCCCTCCCTCGGCTTCGCACCGCTGGGGCCGGGGTCGGCCGCGTTTCATGCGGGCACATGGTGTTCCCCCTGCCATCGCCATGGGAAGGCGCCATGCTATCGTGAGCGTCGCTTCTGCTTCGAGGAACTCGACATGGGCAAGATTGGCCGGACAATCGCTCCCCATCTGGCCTCCGGCCCCGAGGTGGCATCGCGATGATCTCCGACGGGTCACGTCCCGCGGCGTTTCTGGACCGCGATGGCACGCTCATCGTGGAGTATGGCTTTCTGGGTGCGCCGGATCGCGTGGCGTTGTTGCCCGGTGCCGCCGAGGCCGTACGACAATTGAACGCTTGGGGCTACTGGGTGATCGGCGTGTCGAATCAGTCGGGCGTGGCGCGCGGGTACTATGAACCCGAGGCCGTCGAGGCGGTCAATCGACGGGTCGTCGATGAGTTTGCCCGGCGTGGCGCCCGCATCGACCACATCTATTACTGCCCGCACTATGCCGACGACACGGCACCCGACCCCGCGTCCGCGTGCACATGTCGCAAGCCCGCGCCGGGGATGATCGAGCAGGCCTGTCGCGAATTCCCCATCGATCTGGCCGCTTCGTTCGTTGTCGGTGACCGTGTCTGCGATGTGGCCCTGGCGCAGGCGGTCGGCATCCCCGGCATGCTGGTCCTGACCGGATACGGTGTCGAAGAGCAGAAGCTCCTGCCATTGTCGCTGGTCCCGGCGTATGTCGCGGCCGATCTGCGCGCTGCTGTCGAATGGTGGGGTCGACATGCTGGGCGGTCCACAGACGGGTCGCTCGCGAGCCCCCCGGGCGGGCCCCCCCCCCCCCCCCCCGACAACTGACCCGCCGCCGGGGCGTGTTCTTCGTAGGGGCCGCTCGTGAGCGGCCCGCAATCCCAAAAAGTGTGCCCAGTAGAGCTGGATTTTGTCATGGCGAAGGGACGCCTTGTCCGCCCCTTGTTGACGCTGACCCCTGACGGCACGTACACTGTGTTGGAGGGGCATCGCCGACCATCAGGAGGGCGTCCATGAGTGTTTCCACTCCGATCAAGACCGATGTCGGTCCACAGGCGCCAGTGTCGAGCCGGGGCAAGCGCGTGCCGCCGTCGCCCATTCGCAAGTTGACCGTCTACGCGGACGAGGCGAAGAAACGCGGGATTAAGGTCTATCATCTCAACATCGGTCAGCCGGATGTTCCCACGCCGCCGGAGTTCTTCGCGGCCATCCGGGATTTCCAGGCGCCGGTGTTGGCCTATGGGAATTCCCAGGGGCACGCCGATCTCCTCAAGGCGTGGTCGCGCTACTATGTCGCCAAGGGGCTGGACATCACGACCGAGCAGATCCAAATCACGACCGGCGGCTCTGAGGCGATCGTCTTCGCCTTCGTGTTGACCTGCGACCCGGGGGACAATGTCATCGTCTCCGAGCCGTTCTACACCAACTACTACTCGCTGGGTCTGATGGTCAATGTCGAGCTGCGGCCGATTGCGGCCGACCCCAGGCGGGGATACTGTCTGCCGGCGCGGAGTCAGATCGAAGCTGCCATCGATTCCCGGACGCGCGCCATCCTGATCTGTTCCCCCAACAACCCGACCGGGACCGTGCTCACACGCGACGAGATCGCCACCGTCGTGCAGATCGCCGAGGCGCACAACCTGTACATCCTATCGGATGAGGTCTACCGCGAGTTCTGTTATGGCGCGCCGCACACCTCAATCTGGCAGTTCCCGCAGGTCGGGCAGCGGGTGATCATGCTCGACTCGATCTCGAAGCGTTTTTCTGCCTGCGGAGCGCGCATCGGGGCATTGATCTCGCGCAATGAGGCGATCATCGCCGGGGTCTTGCGGCTGGGGCAGGCGCGGCTGTGCACCGCCACGATCGAGCAGATCGCCGCTGCGAAGTTGATGGACTTGGGCCCCGACTACTATGCCCATCTGGCCGCCGAGTATCAGGGGCGCCGCGATCTGCTCTACGATCGTCTGGTCAAGATCCCCGGCGTCCACTGCGAGAAACCGTCGGGGGCCTTCTATCTCATGGCCACGCTGCCGATCGATGACGCCGATCGTTTCTGCCAGTGGATGCTCACCGATTTCGTTCATGACGGGCAAACCGTGATGCTGGCGCCAGGGGCGGGGTTCTACGCCTCACCGGGGAAAGGTCTGAACGAAGCGCGGATTGCCTATGTTCTGGAGAAACCGGAACTGGACAAAGCGATGACAGTGCTGGCGGCGGCGTTGCAGGCGTATCCGGGGCGGTGTTGATATTCTCTTCGACTGAGTTCCATCGTTCGTTGAGGGCTGCGAATGCCTGCTTGCGGCTCAGAACTCGCGCGACCGTTAGGAGGACAGGCATTCCTGCCTGTCCGGCCAGACAGGAATGTCTGGCCTCCTGAACTCACATTAGTAGGCAGGGGCCTTTGGCCCCCTGATGGCGGGTGACGCCCGCCCCACCCGAAATGAACATCCATCTCGGCATCGACATCGGCGGGACTTGGGTCAAGTACGGCGCGATTGACCCGGAGGGGCACATCCTCTTTTCCGACCGTGCACCCACACGAGGCAACGAAGGTCAGGCCGCGACGCTGGATGGGATCGTCGATTGTGCGCGGGCGATGATCGACTGGGCGGCACAGGCCGGGCACAGGCCGGTGTCGATCGGGATCGGCTCGCCGGGGACGATCAATCCCCGCACGCACGTCGTCCAGCCGCCGACGCCGAATCTGACCACGATCATCGGTGTGAATCTGGTTGATGTCGTCCAACGCGCGACCGAGTTGCCGACCGCGATCGACAACGATGCCAACTGCGCCGCATGGGCGGAGCACTGCTATGGTGCCGGGCGCGGGATCGACAACCTGATCTGTATTACCGTCGGTTCCGGGATCGGCAGCGGGTTCATCGTCGATGGCCACATCTTCTCTGGCCCGAACGGCAACGGGGCCGAGCTGGGGCATGTCACCATCGACTGGCATGGCCCGCGGTGTCCCTGTGGCAATCACGGCTGCCTCGAGCTGTACGCCTCCGCCAATGCCGTCGTGCGCAAGGCGAATGGCGCTGCCGACGATGCGCCGGCGGGTACTCTCGCACGCCTGCGGCGTCGCGATGGCGGCATCATGACCGTGGCGGCGGTGTTTGAGGCCTTCACGTCGGGCGATCAGGATGCGCGCGCCCTGCTCACGGCTTCAGCCCATGAACTGGCGATGGGGATTCTCAGCGCGGTCAATCTCTTCGATCCCGAAGCGCTGATCATCGGCGGCGGTCTGGCCGACGCGGACACGTCCGGATTCTGGTTGAGTCAGGTCGCCGGGCGGATACATGTCCATGCCTTTTCCGCCGAAGGGAAAACCCTCCGAGTCGGCAAAGCGGCGTTGGGCAACGATGCCGGGTTCATCGGCGCGGCGGCGCTGGGGGCGTTGTGGGTAAGGCAGTGAGGAACGTAGGATAGGCATGGAACGCCCAACACTGTCATCCTGAACGAATCTTGCCCGCGTCAGCGGGCAAGATGAAGTGAAGGATCTGCTGTTTGTCTTCGTAAGGACAACAGCAGGTTCTTCGCCCCGCCATAGGGCGGCGCGGCTCAAAATGACAATACCCTGGCTTTTCCAGCGCTCTGCGGCCCTGTTAAAGAGGTTGATTCAATGGGAAGCGTCATTTAGGATTCCGAAGTGGGGCGGGTCCGGCGCGAATTTGTCGGTGTGTACTTCAAGTGCTGTCGTGTCTATGTGCGGGCGTATCTGAACGCGCTGAAGACCGCGTACGTGGCGTACTGCCCGAAATGCGCCGGTAGGATGACGATCGAGATTCGCCCCGACGGCTCGGAGAGTCGGTTCTTTCAGGCCTCCTGACCGTCGTCTCCCGGCCCAGCCACACGGGTGAAGATGAAATCACGCGGCAAGATCATCGTGGTCCCGCTTGGCGATCTGGATTTCTACCAGATCAACAAGCTGGCCGCCAATTTGTCGGTCGTCTTCTCGTCGGGGGTCGACATCCTGCAGGGGATGGAACTCCCCGATGAGGCCGAAAGCGAGGAGCGCGGCCAGTATTACTCCACTGTGATCCTGGCCAAGCTCGAATTGCTGCGCCAGAACGACACCGAGAAGATCCTCGGCATCACCGAGGAAGACCTCTACATGCCGACACACCCCTTCGTGTATGGCGAGGCCGACCCGCAGTCGGGATGCGCGGTGGTGTCGTTCTATCGCCTGAGGCAGGAATTCTATGGCATGGGGGAGGACGACAAGCAGATCTACTCCCGGGCCCTGAAGGAGGCGATCCACGTGATCGGGCAGTTGCACCATCTGGTGGTCTGTCACAACCCGCGCTGCGTGATGTACCAGTCTGTCTCGATGCGCGACACCGACGCCAAGGCGGAAAAGTTCTGCGACAATTGCCAGCGACGACTGGTGCGGCAGGGTGTGTGACGTGTGGCCGCGATCTCCGATCGCGGTCTGTGTCTGATCGTCCCGCTCCGCGGAGCCGCGATCACAGATCGCGGCCACGCATGTTGGATTTTGTCCGTAGGGGCACGGCCTGCCGTGCTCGAATAACCCCAGCGGCAAACAAGGGCATAAGCCCCTTGTCCACCACTCTGGTCCGGCGACACGCAATCCGGGCCGACCTGTGCGGACGGCCAAGAAAATGATGGACGACAGGCGGCCCACTGGTTACCACACAGGTGGTCGCCGTCGATTCACGCGCACCGCAATCCGCGACCATAGGCCGTCTCCATGACCCTCGAACAGATCCTCGATCGCCTGCGCGACGACCCTTTGGTCGAGCACTGGCACACAATCCCCGCTTCGGACGGGGAATACCGTGGTTTTCCGGACACGATTGATGCGCGTCTCGTCGCCGCATATCGGCAAGGCGGGATCGCGCGGCTCTATCGTCATCAGGCCGAAGCGGCGGAAGTTGCTGCGCAGAAGCAGAATCTCGTCGTCGTCACCCCGACCGCATCGGGCAAGACACTGTGCTATAATCTACCAGTGCTGGATGCAATTCTGAAGGACCCAACGGCCCGGGCGTTGTATCTGTTCCCCACCAAGGCACTGGCGCAGGATCAGAAGGCAGAGTTGCTCGATTTGACCGCGCGTCTCGGCGTCGACATCAAGACGCACACCTTCGATGGCGACACGCCCTCGACCGCGCGCCGGGCGGTGCGCATCGCCGGGCAGATCGTCATCACCAATCCCGACATGCTGCATGCGGGGATTCTGCCGCATCACACCAAGTGGGTGAAGCTCTTCGAGAATCTCCGGTTTGTCGTCATTGATGAGCTGCATCACTATCGGGGCGTCTTCGGTTCGCATCTGGGGAATGTGATCCGACGGCTGTTGCGTGTGGCATCATTCTACAATTCCGATCCGCAGTTCATATCATGCTCGGCGACCATCCACAATCCCGGTGAACTGGCGGAGAAAATCACCGGACGCACGTTCGTTGTGATCGACAAGAACGGCGCCCCGACCGCTGAGAAACACGTCATCCTCTACAACCCACCGATCGTCAATCCCGCGCTGGGCATCCGCCGTTCGTCGCTCTCGGTGGCCAACAAGCTGGCGACCGAGTTTCTCAGCCACGGCATCTCCACGATTGTCTTTGCCCGCATGCGCCGTTCGGTGGAGGTGATTCTGACCTACCTGCGCGAATATCTGAAGCAACGCGGACATAACCCCAACCTCGTCGAAGGGTATCGTGGCGGGTATCTCCCGAATGAACGCCGCGGCATCGAGGAAGGGCTGCGACGCGGCTCCGTCAAGGGCGTGGTCTCGACCAATGCGCTCGAATTGGGGATTGATGTCGGCGCGCTCGATGTGGCGATTCTCACCGGATATCCGGGGAAGATCGCCTCGATGCGGCAGCAGATCGGACGCGCCGGACGGCGCTCCGGGATGTCGGCGGCGATCCTGGTGGCCAATTCGTCGCCGGTCGACCAATTCCTGATGCGTCATCCCGAGTATCTGTTGGGACGCAGTGTCGAATCAGGAATCGTCGATCCGACGAATCTTGTTGTGCTGATGTCGCATCTCAAGTGCGCGGCCTTTGAGCTTCCCTTCGGCGCCGATGAACCGTTCGGCGTCGATCTGACCGCGCCGCTTCTGGAGTATCTGGAGAAGAACCGCGTCCTCACACAATCCTCGGGGCGGTACTTCTGGACCTCGGAGATATACCCCGCCGGCGAAGTGTCGTTGCGCTCGGCGTCGCCGGAAAACTTCGTGATTCACAATCGCACCGACAACAATCGCGTCATCGGCGAGGTCGACTTCTTCGCCGCGCCGGTCTTTTTGCATCTCGAGGCGATCTACCTGCACGGCGCCGAGCAGTATCAGGTTGAGGAACTCGACTGGGAGGGACGTCGCGCTTATGTCAAGGAAGTCGACGTCGACTACTTTACTGACGCCGAGACCAAGACCGATCTGAAGATTCTGACCGTCGAGAAGTCGCGCCAGACGCCCGATGCTCGTTTGGGCCACGGTGATGTCGCCTTGACCACCATGGCGGTACTCTACAAGAAGATTCGTTTCCACACGCATGAGAATGTCGGCTCCGGGAAGATCAATCTCCCCGAGCAGGAGATGCACACGACGGCGTTTTGGATCGATTTCGATGCCGATGTCGCCGTCAAGCTCGGCTTCCTTCCGGGACACACTGGCGAAATTCTCCGTGCCGCCGCCAATGCCTTGGGGCAGATGGCGCCCTTGTGGGTGATGTCCGACCCGCGCGATTTGGGCGCGTTCTCGCAGGTGCGGGCGCCGCACTCTGGTTTACCGACAATCTACCTCTATGACAACATCCCCGGCGGCGTCGGCTTCTCGCAGAAGATCTTCGAGATGGCCGGCGAGCTGTTCACCGAGACAGCGCGTCTGATCACCGAGTGTCCCTGTCAGACCGGTTGCCCCTCCTGTGTCGGTCCCGAGATGGAAGTCGGCGAGCATGGCAAACAGGGCGCATCAGCGCTCCTCCGTTTCGCCGCCGCCACCGCCGACCTGTCGATGACGCGCCGCACTCTCGAACCGGTGGCGCAGTTGGACCGCCACGAAGGCGGGATTGATTGATCTAACCTCTCCCTCCGGGAGAGGTCGATCCGCCGTAGGCGGATCGAGTGAGGGAATCACTCGTGCTACTAGGACCGGCCTGCCCCCGTCATGCCGAACGAAGTGAGGCATCTGCTTCTGGCTCTTCCGTTTGAACAGCAGACCCCTCACTCCGTTCGGGGTGACAGAAGCGATTCGATCCGACAATTGACGCGGTGCTCCCAGGCTCGAATACACAGTTGACAAAACGACATAATCCCGCAGATTACTGTTGGACGTGCCCCTTCGCCGCGCACCTCTGGACTGGAGGATGTGGCTATGCGAGGTTCTGTTCGGACGGCAATTGCGGTACTCGCGTTGACGGCAGCCGGTATTGCTGTGTCCGTCGCATGGGTCCCCGAGCCGGTGGGACCGACCATACGTACCCAACCAGTTTGGACGCCACCCATAGAAGATCGAATCATCCGCTTCGACCCAGCACGGACGGCGCCACCGTGGACGCGCAATTGTATCTCCTGCGGGTTGAGATTCTTGCCGAACGATCGCGGTTTTGCGCGTGTCGAGCTGGGCTATCCCGTTGCAGCATGGTTCCCTGTCGATGTCGATGATGATGGCACGTGGGAGTTGGCGATCACGGTGTCGGGGACACCGACACGCGTGGGCGTCTTCGATCCCAGCTTCATGCGGTGGGTGGATGGACCACGGGAATTGCCTGTTGTCGGCGACCAGTGGGGCGTCGGCGACTGGAACGGGGATGGCACCTTGGAATACGCATACAGGGCCGCGCAATCCATGCGTTACTATGACCCTCGGCGTGGCCTCGATTCGCTCCTATGGACGCAGGAATACGCCCCAGTGGCCGTCATTGTTTGGGGCAGTGACAGTACGGGAGAGCCGTTGGTCGGCTGGTTGAGGTATACCGGATCGTATAGTTGCGACACGTTCGGCTCGGGTGGGCTTCCGCTGATCTCCTGTCAATCCGGTAACTCGCGTCAGTGGAGTGTGTACGGAATGTGGAACGGCTTGGAGCATGGGCGCATACCCGGTGGGCTTGGGCGCGTTCTCCGAGTGGAGGGTTTCCCTGATTCAGGGGGCTCTCATCTTGCAGTCTACGAAAGCAACGGGTATTTCAGCCACACAACTGGGGCCGGAGAGTGGGGGTGGTACGAGCAATCACTGCGCGTCGTCGATAATCACTGGAGTGAGGAAGTCGCGATTGATCTGCCTGCTCGCCAGATACATCTTCAACTCCCCTTTATGCTATGGGGCCTGCGCTCGGCTGATGTGTTTCTCTCCTCAGGAGGGAATGGGGAGCCAATCCTCGTGTTCTATGTATATTCCATGAGCGGAGACGGTGCCGGCGCAGAGGAGTACGTCCGCGCCTGCTACTCGGATGGCCGGTCGGCATGGCTTCAGACTCTCGTAAACTGTTCAATGTGCGGGGGAGGAGTGGGGAGGTATCTGGGTGTGACCGCGTACGACATCACAGGTGACGCTCAGGATGACTTGATCCTCCCATTGGCAGGTTCCGCCGCATGGGAAATCCGCGATCCACTGACAGGATCGGTGACCGACACGCTTAAGGACATGCCGAGGGCTGAACTCCACACCGGGCCTCTTCTCATCCCCGGCAAGCGTGACATGTTCTATGTCGCCGATTCGACGCTCTATGTGTGGATGCCGGACGCATACACTGCGGTCAGGGAGAATGAACAGAGTCCCGTGCCTGATGTGGACCTCGCCCTCAATGCCGTCCCCAATCCCTTCAACTCCGCCGTCCGTCTCTCCTGGAGCGATGCCATCGAACCGTCACGGCTGGAGATCTTCAACATCCTCGGCCAACGGGTGCGGGAGTTCGATCCATCTGCTCTCAATGCGGCTTCAGGCATTGTCTGGGACGGCACCGATGCCAACGGTCACTCGGTCCCATCGGGTGTGTATTTCGCGCGGCTGATGGCGGCCCGTCGGTCTGCGACTGTCAAAATCGTCCTGCTGAAATAGCCGAACTCCGGCACAACTCGACGTTGTCGCAAGGGGCTGAAGCGCCTTGTCCGCACGGGTGCTTTCGTGCCTTGGGGGTGGGGCATTTCGCTGTTGACTGGTCCGGGAGGCGGGTCCATACTTTCACGGTCTTGGCGCCGGGGAATGGCGTGACGTTGTCTCCGGGATTGTGACGAGAGTCTCTTGTGGGAAATCTGATCGTCTTCTGGGTGGCAGCGATCGTCGCGGTGGTGGCGGCGTTGCGGGTCATCACGCTGCGCAGCCCGGTGGCCGCGGTCTTGCACCTGATTATCACGCTGGTGGCGCTGGCGGTTCTCTTCCTGCAATTGTCGGCGGAGTTCATCGCGGCGCTGCAGATCATCATCTACGCCGGCGCGATCATGGTGCTGTTTCTCTTCGTCGTCATGATGCTCAATCTGCGACGCGATGAGTTCGGACCCGACCCGTTACCCGGCGTGCTGTTTTTGGGATCGCTGGCGGGGGCGGTGCTCTTGGCGGAGTTGATCATCGTCTTTGGCGGCTCGACCGCCCGGGTGGAGGCGGCCACGCCGGAGCTCGGCAGCGTGCAATCGGTGGGACGCGCCCTGTTCGGCGACTATCTCTTTGCCTTCGAGTTGACCTCGCTTCTGCTTCTGGCGGCGGCGCTGGCGGCGGTGGTCGTCACACGCGCCAAGGCGCCGAATGACCCGGAGGAGGCATAGACATGCTGCCGGTCCCCCTCGAACACTACCTCGTCTTGGCGGGTATCCTCTTTGTCATCGGTGTCATCGGCGTGCTGATCAACCGCAATGCGATCGTCACGCTGATGAGCGTCGAACTGATGCTGAATGCCGCTAATCTGCTCCTGGTCGTGTTTTCGCGCGTGTATGGCGACATGGGCGGGCAGTTGATGGTCTTCTTCGTCTTGACCGTGGCGGCAGCGGAAGCGTCGGTCGGGTTGGCGATCCTCGTGGCGGTCTATCGACGCAAGGGTTCGATCAATATCGATGGATTGAATCTATTGAAGGGATGAATCGCCCTCGTTGTCTGGTCGATGCATCTCAAGTGCCGTGAGAGGATAGAGTTGTCATGCTGAGCGAAGCGAAGCATCTGCTTTCCTCCCCTATAGAAGAAACAGCAGATTCTTCACCCCGCCAAAGAGCGTCGGGGTTCAGAATGACAGGATTCTCCGTACTTCAGCCCAATGGGCGATTGATGACAGCCTGACATGCTCTCACTCGTCTGGACCATACCGCTCTGGCCGCTGTTGGGATTCCTCCTCAACGGCTTCTTCGGGCGGCGCTGGGGCAAACAGACATCCGGCGTTGTCGGGTGCCTGAGTGTCCTGATCTCGTTCGTCATTTCGGTCGGCGCGTTCGCCGCACTCTTGGGATTGGAGGGACGGCGCTTCATCGCCGCGCCCTTCGACTGGATCGTGGTCGGCGATTTCCATGTTCCCTTCGGGTTGTTGCTGGATCCGTTGTCCGCGGTGATGATCCTCGTCGTCTCCGGCGTGAGTTTTCTCATTCATGTCTACTCGATCGGATACATGGGGCACGATCCCGATCAGCCGCGTTATTTCTCGTTTCTCAATCTCTTCGTCTTCTTCATGCTTCTCTTGGTCCTCGCCGACAACTTCCTGGTTCTGTACGTCGGCTGGGAGGGCGTCGGGCTCTGCTCGTATTTGCTGATCGGATTCTGGTTCCGCCGTCCCTCTGCCGCGAAGGCGGGGATGAAGGCTTTCATCGTCAATCGCATCGGCGACTTCGGCTTCGCGATCGCCATCTTCCTCATCTTCCGCAGCTTCGGGACCGTTCGCTTCCTGGAGGTCTTTGAGCGCGCGCCGGTGATGGCGGCGACGCTCGGCGGCACCATGACCGCCATCGGTCTGTTGCTCTTCATGGGAGCGACCGGTAAATCGGCGCAGATTCCGCTCTATGTCTGGCTTCCCGATGCAATGGAGGGTCCGACACCGGTGTCGGCATTGATCCATGCTGCGACAATGGTCACCGCCGGTGTGTACATGGTGGCGCGGTGTTCGGTGATCTTTGCCTCGGCGCCGGTCACGTTGTTGGTTGTCGCCATCATCGGCGCCGCCACCGCGCTTTTTGCCGCGTCGATGGCGCTGGTGCAGAACGACATCAAGAAGGTGCTGGCCTATTCGACGATCAGCCAGTTGGGGTACATGTTCCTCGCCTTGGGAGTCGGCGCATTTGCCGCCGGCATCTTCCATCTGATGACCCATGCCTTCTTCAAGGCGCTGCTGTTTCTCGGGGCGGGGAGCGTCATCCACGCGCTGACCAATGAGCAGGACCTGCGCAGGATGGGCGGCCTGCGACGGTTCATGCCGACCACTTACTGGACCTTCGTTGTGGCGGCGCTGGCGATTGCCGGGATTCCTCCACTGGCGGGGTTTGTCTCCAAGGACGAGATCCTCTGGAAATCGTTCTCATCGCCTCTGGGCCACTGGATTCTCTGGGTCGCAGCGTCGATCACCGCGCTGCTCACCGCGTTCTACATGTTCCGTTTGGTCTTCCTGGCCTTCCATGGGGAGCCGCGTTTTGGCCACGAGGTCCATCCGCATGAGTCGCCCCGATCGATGGCACTTCCGCTCACCGTGCTTGGAGTCCTCTCGATCGTCGGTGGATGGATCGGCTGGCCGGCGATTCTGGGCGGGGGCGCGTGGTTCGAGCGTTTCCTCGCACCGGTTTTCGTGTCGGCGGATGAGGCGTTGCACTTGGAAGTGCACGAGGCGTCGCATGCGATTGAATATGGCCTGATGGCCGTCTCGGTTCTTTTGGGTCTTGCGGGCATTGGCTGGGCGTATCGGTGGTATGTGCAGTCACCGGCGCGAGCCGAGGCGGTCCGGACACGATTCACGGGATTGCACCGTCTCGTCTACAACAAGTACTGGGTGGATGAGATCTATGACGCCGTCATCGTCCGGCCATTGGTCGGCGTCTCGCGCGTCATATATCGGTATTTCGATCTGTTGATCATCGACGGCGCGGCCAACGGGCTGGCGGCGTTGGCGCAACATCTGGCGGCGCGCGGCGTCCGTCTGTCGACCGGGCGTTTCCGCTGGGGCGTGGTGACCTTCGCATTCGGATGCGTCGTGGCGCTGGGGTGGGCGCTGCTGACGTTCGTGCGCGGCGGGTATTGACCGATGCACGGGAGGCATGGATCGTGAGTTGTCGGTTGTTGTTCCCTCACCTGCCTGGACCTCCGGTCCAGGCGACCTCTCCCGGAGGGAGAGGTTTTCACTTGACCTCTCCCTTCGGGAGAGGTCGATCCGTCCGTAGGACGGATCGGGTGAGGGAGCCCTTCCGCCGATTCGTCTTGTTGGCAGGATGCTGAAAAAGGACCATCCGTGTCATTCTGAGCCCCGCCGCTCTTTGGCGGGGCGAAGAATCTGCTGTTGGTTTCACGGGGCGAAAAGCAGATCCTTCGTCCGCCAAAGGCGGGCTCAGGATGACAATGGTGGGACCGATCCACGTCCTCTGCGTTTTTCAGCAACCTGTTAGAACCGTCTGAGAGTGCGAGACACTATGGGTCTTCTGAGTTTCCTCATATTCTGGCCGGCGCTGGTGGGCGTTCTGCTTTTGGTGTGGCGGGATGATCGTCCGACGCGCATCGGATGGGCGGCCGCATGCGGTGCCGCTGTTGAGTTGATCGCGTCGCTGTGGCTCTGGTTCGGATTTGTGCCCGGCGCCGGGTTCCAGTTCGTCGAAAGCGTTCCCTGGATCCCGCGCTTCGGCATCGCCTATCAGGTCGGCATCGATGGGATCTCACTCTTGCTCGTTCTGTTGACCTGTCTGCTCACGCTGATCGGCGTGGTGTCCTCCCTCTCCGCCATTCAGAACGGTCGGCGCGGATACTATGCCTCTCTACTATTCCTGGAGACCGGCATCATCGGCGCCTTCTGCGCCACCGACGTCTTCCTCTTCTACATCTTCTGGGAGGCGATGCTGGTGCCGATGTACTTCCTCATCGGCGTCTGGGGCGGCGAGCGCCGGATCTATGCCACCATCAAATTCGTGCTGTACACGATGGCGGGTTCGCTTCTGATGTTGGTGGCGATCCTGTGGATGTACAACTTCGGCTCTGTTTCCGGACACGCCACCTTCAATCTGTTTGACTGGTACAAGTTCGAGGTACCCGCCTCGACGCAGGTCTGGTTGTTTGCCGCCTTTGCGCTGGCGTTCGCCATCAAGGTGCCGATGTTCCCCTTCCACACCTGGCTGCCGGATGCCCATGTGCAGGCGCCGGCGGCCGGATCGGTGATGCTGGCGGGCGTGCTCCTGAAGCTGGGAACCTATGGGTTCCTCCGCTTTGCGGTGCCGTTGTTCCCATCGGGATTCGCCGCGCTCAGTGATCTCCTCTGGGTGCTGGCGGTGATCGGCATCGTCTATGGGGCCGCAATGACGTTGATCCAGACCGACATGAAGAGTCTGATCGCCTATTCCTCCGTTTCGCATCTCGGCTTCGTGATATTGGGGATGATGGCACTCAATCTGGTCGGTCTCTCCGGATCGCTCCTGCAACAGGTGAACCACGGCATCTCGACCGGGGCGCTGTTCCTTTTGGTCGGAATGATCTATGAGCGGCGGCACACGCGGCAGATCGCCGACTATGGCGGCCTCTTCGCCACGGTTCCGGTGTTCACGATCGGATTTTTGATCGTGGCGCTTTCGTCCATCGGCTTGCCGGGGACGAATGGATTTGTCGGTGAGTTCCTCATCCTTCTGGGTTCGTTTCAGGCGCGACCGGTGCTCGCGATTCTGTCGACCACGGCGGTGATCCTGGCGGCGGCGTACATGCTGTGGCTGGTACTGCGCGTCTTCTACGGGCCGGTCGTCCATGCGGAGAATGAGTCGATCCCCGATCTCGGGAAGCGCGAGCTGGCCACGCTCGTGCCGCTGGTGGTATTGATCGTCTGGATCGGCGTGTATCCGCGGCCGTTTCTGGATCGGATCACGCCGGACCTGCAGAACTGGCTCGGGCAGGCGCGCCGCGTCGAGTTGATCCAACATCCGTCCGAGAACTGCGGCACACTCGTGCAGGCGGCCGATTCATTGGCCGGTCGCACCCGGAATGGTCCTGTGCCACCGATGGAGGGCGGGCGATGAACTTCGCCGCCATCGCGCCGGAACTCGTCCTGTGCGCGGGCGCGTTCATTGTCATGATCGTGGATGTGTCCTCCGGGGCGCGCCGCAATCTCGGGTGGCTGGCGGCGCTGTTCATCGCGGCCGCGGCGGTGGTGACGATGGTTCAGTTTGATCGGATCGAAGCCGGCTTCGCCGGAATGATCCTCGCCGACCGCTATGCCAATCTCTTTCGCCTGGTCATCTACCTCGGCGCCTTTCTCGCCGCACTGACGTCCGCGGGCTCGTGGAAGAACCGCGGTAGCGCCGGCGTATTTGGATCGGAGTTTCATGGCCTGATGCTCGTCTCGATCATCGGCATGGATTTGCTCGTGATCGGCGCGCATATGGCGGTGTTCTTCCTGGGACTGGAGATTCTCTCCCTGCCGCTCTATGCCATGGCGGCCGGGCAGGTGCGTTCCGATGAGGCGGTGGAAGCCGGTGCCAAGTACTTCCTGAATGGGGCATTTGCTTCCGGGTTCTTGCTGTTTGGGATCGCGCTGGTCTATGGCGGCACCGGGTCGTTCACGCTCGAACGGATCGGTCAGGCGATCGCCGAGGGGGTCGCGCACGATCTCCTCGTCTGGATCGGCGCAGTCTTGATCGGCATCGGCTTCCTGTTCAAGATCGCAGCGGTCCCCTTCCACGCTTGGGCTCCGGATGTCTATGCCGGGGCGCCGACGCCGACCGTGGCCTTCTTCTCCGCGGCGCCGAAGGCGGCGGCGCTCGGGCTTCTGGTGCGCCTGACGCTGACTGCGTTTCAAGGTCTCCCGGTCACCGGCCTGTTGTGGGGGATTGCCTGGCTGTCGATGTTCGTGGGAAACCTCTGGGCTCTGCGGCAACGCGATCTGAAGCGTCTTTTGGCCTACTCCGGCATCGCGCACATGGGGTATGCACTGGTGGGGTTGTGCGCCGGGCAGGCGGGTTCGATCGGCGCGATCGGTTTCTATTTGCTGGGGTATGCTGGGATGTCGGTCGGTGGGTTCGCGGTTCTCTGCGCCCTCGGACACGCCGGGGCCTCACCCACTCTCGATTCGGTCGCGGGTCTCGGACGGCGCCATCCCTGGCTGGCGGGAGTTCTCTCCCTGTTCATGTTTGCGCTCGCCGGAATCCCGCCGACGGTCGGCTTCGCCGGCAAATTCGTCCTCTTCTCCGAGGCGGTCAGGGCGGGGTATGTCGGACTGGTGATCTGGGCGGTGCTCTTCTCGGCGCTTTCGGTCTATTACTACCTGCGCGTCGTCGTGGCGATGTGGATGTGGCCGACCACAGAAGCTGAATCGGCCATCCAGCGAGTCCCCGGCGGTCTGCGTCCGGCCTTGGCATTGTCCGCCGTCGTCGCCCTACTTCCTGGGATTGCTCCGCAACCCTTCCTCGATTGGGCGGGGAAATCGTTGTTCTGGTTGCTCTGAACCGTCCCACGGATGTAGCGGTGTGGGTGGCCCACACTACGCTGGCTCGTGCGTAGTCCTGCCGTAGATGTACGGGCCAAGAAGTGTCGATTCCCTGCGTGCCGGTCAGCCCTTGGGCTGACGTTCGCCCGCCATCGGCGGGCGATCATTCCCTTCGCCACCAGGACTCGGACGGACCCTGCGGGTCCGAGGTCAGCCCGAGGGCTGACCCACACATCATGGTGGGGTGGGCTTCGCCTACCATTTTCCTCCGGCAACAGTTGTGCGCGGACACGCGTATTGCATCGGATGACCTCAACCGCGATGCCGATGGACACTCTGGCCGATTTCCCGGCTCCTCCGAAGGCCCATGTCATCGCCTGCTTTTCCGGCGGGCTCGATTCATGCCTGGCCGTGCTGCTCATGTTGCGTCAGAATGTACGGGTCACCGCGCTCACCTTCATGACGCACTTCGGCTGCGATCTCTCCGACCGCTCGTCGTGCTCCTCGAACCCGTATCCGGCCGCGCAGCAGTTCGGGTTCGACGTCAAGCTTGTGCACTTGGCGGAGAAGTTCGTCCAGATCGTGCAGGACCCGGTTTATGGGTATGGCCAGAACATGAATCCCTGTGTCGACTGCCGCATCCTCATGCTGACCGAAGCGCGGGAATACATGGAGACAGTCGGTGCCGATGCGGTCATCACCGGGGAGGTGCTCGGGCAGCGCCCGTTCTCACAGCGCCTGCCGAGGTTGTATCTAACCGAACGCGAGGCACGTTTGAAGGGACGGCTCCTCCGGCCGCTGTCGGCAAAGCTGTTGCCGCCGACCATCCCCGAGCTGGAGGGGAAGATTGATCGCGAGCAGTTGGAGGCGATTTCCGGTCGCGGGCGCAAACGGCAGTTCGAGTTGGCCCGGCAATTCGGGCTGGAGAACTTCCCGACGCCCGCCTCCGGGTGCCTGTTGACTGACCCGGAGTACTCAAAGAAACTCCGCGATCTTCTGGGTCACCAGACGCATGTCGACTTCACCGATCTGAATCTGCTGCAAGTCGGCCGGCACTTTCGATTGTCAGTGGCAACGAAGATCATTGTCGGACGCGACCAAACCGACAATGCCAAGATCGCCGCCTATGCCGGGCCGAACGACTGGCGATTGGAGGTCATGGGGACCGGCTCACCGATCGTGCTGGTGCGCGGCACGCCGACGGATGACGATTTGGAGAACGCGGCGGCGATCACCGCCCGCTACTGCGACCGCAAACACGATCCGCACATCGAGGTGACCTTACAGCGCGGCGAGGAGACCAAAGGCCTCGTCGTCCCGCCCGCGGATGAAGCGCTGTTGTCCACTGTGCGTTTGTAGGGGCCGTTCGCCAACGGCTCTCGGGCGCATCGCGATGCGCCCCTACACGCGTCTTTCATTTCCGTAGGTCAGGAGCCCCGAGCTCCTGACTTTGTTCGGATCAGTGCCACCGCAAACGCGATCGACACCATCAGCGCCGGGAAGATCGGCTCGATGCCATAGGGGTAGCTCCCGCGGACGATGCGTGTTCCGATCCACAGCGCCGCGACCGTCGCGGGGCAGGCGATCCAGAAAATCACCGCGCGCGCCGGCGGACGACGCAACCGGGGCACGAAGCTGGCGATGACCGGCAACAGCAGTGCCGGCACGCCGATCGAGCCGAGGTCCCGCCAGAGCGCAATCACCGATGTCGATGAAAGCGCCAGCGTGACAGCCGACGCGGAAGAGACGACGACGCCCCACCGTGTGGCGGTCTTGACGCCGTGATCGGTCAACGGTCGCAGGCGCGAGAGAAGATCGCGACCCAATGCCGTCGCCGAGATGAACATGTAGGAGTCGACGGTGGAAACGGCCGTGGCGATCACTCCCACCATGAACAGACCCAGCACCCCGGGGGGAAGCAGCCGGGTCGCCAAGGCGACATAGGCGGTCTTGGGATCGCGGAGATCGGCGATCGCGGCGCGGGCGTAGAGACCGGCAGTTGTCGTCATGAAATCGAAGACGACCCAGAAGGCGATCGACCAGAAGATCCCTTTTCGGGCAATCTGCTCGGTCTCGGTGGCATAGCAACGTTGGTAGAAGGCGGGTTCGACCATGGTGGTGGCGGCGATGAAGTACCATGAGAGCACGAACCAGCCGGAGTTGCCGCCGTGCCACGTGAGGTGTGTCGCCGGAACATGGCCGGCGATGAACGACCATCCGCCGTACTGGTGGAAGGCAAACGGCAGGATCAAGGCGAAGCCGACGAGCATGCAAAGGAACTGCAGCACATCGACGCGCACCGCGGACCGAAACCCGCCGGTGATGAGGTAGACACTCGACAAGACGACGCTCAGTGTCGCGCCGACCCAGGTCGGCCAGTTTAGAAGCATGCGCCCGAGGTCGCCGAGAATGAGGACATAAGCGGCCGGCACCGTCATCACGAAGACGATAATCGCGCCCATCAACGCCGGGGTGCGTCCATACGCGGCGCCGAGATGATCGGGAAGGGAGATGAAATGCGTGCGGCGCGTCGGCCGGGCCAGGAACAGAGCGAAGATCGTCGCCCAGAGATAGTACGGGACGCCGAAGACCAGCCAGTTCGAGATGCCGTACTTGAACGAGTACTCGCCGACCCCGAGGATGCCGCCATACCAGGTGGATACCAGCGACGCGACGAACACGGGGAGCGTCAGTCGGCGTCCCCCCAGAAGGTAGTCGGCCGCGTCCATCCGCCTTGGCACACGACGGGAGCGGAAGCCGAGGTATGCCTGGAAGGCGAAGAAGGCGCCCACGATGGTCCAGTCGAGGGGATGGAGGGTCACGGCGGTTGCCTGGGTTCGGGAAGTCGGGATGAATAGTCAGGCAGATGTCACCCCGAGCGTAGCGAGGGGTTTGCTGTTGACGGCCTGCCATCGGACCTGGAAAGCAGATCCCTCACTTCGTTCGGGATGACACAGACATCGTCTTCCGCTTTGTTCCTATAGCCGCACCCGCAGGCCGACATACACATTGCGTTTGGCCGCGGGAATGAACAGCGGCGTGCCGTCATCGTCCAGATACCCGCTCGTCTCGTACTCTTCGTCCAGCACGTTGTTTGCCTGACAGAAGAAACTCATGCCCGGCCAGCCGATCAATGGTTCGAGCTTCACCTCGGCGCGCAGGTCGATAGTCTCGTACGGAGCA
The DNA here is from genome assembly GCA_040752595.1 of Candidatus Zixiibacteriota bacterium. NCBI lineage: Bacteria > Pseudomonadati > Candidatus Zixiibacteriota > Candidatus Zixiibacteriota bacterium. Next base: position 148,393 of record JBFMGX010000005.1, on the reverse strand, counting down.
ATCGAGGCCGCGCGGGATTCCGAGTTGTCGATGTACAGCCGGCCGGCGGCGAAGACGTGCCCGCTCAGGCCGACATAGCGTTGGTCGTAGTTCACGCGCACGTTGGCCAGGTGCGTGGGAAACCCGGCGATGATGTTGCCGGAGCGGTCGACGATCGGATGGTCCGGGTCCCAAGTGTACTCCGTAAACTTGTCGAACGTGTTGTCGTACACAGCGGCATTGCCGGAGACCGACAACCCCAGTCCCAGATCGGCGTTGGCTGTCAGTTCGATTCCCTGATGGACCGTTCGTGACGCGTTGCCGCGGATCGGCTCGCCGTCGTCGCTCAGACCGCCGCCCCAGACGATTTCATCATGGAACCGCATGTGGAAGAGGTTGACTTGCGCGCGCCAGCGATCGCGCCGGACCGTCACACCCCATTCCCAGTCGAGGAGCTTTTCCGGTTTCATGACCGGATCACTGCCGACGAGGACGCCATCGGCGCGGCGCGTCGTGTCGCGGAAGAAGTCGCCGGCATTGGCCCCGAAATCCTGGGGATCGAAGATCTCGTCGTTGATCGGCTCTTGGGAGTTGTAGCTGACGCTCCCGAAGACCGAAATCCCGGGCGCGGCCGAAACGGTCAATCCCAGCCGCGGTGAGATCAGATTGTAGTCGGTCGTGTGCTCCACGCGCTGTCCGTATCCATTGGCAAAGCGATTGTGTCGCAACTCATACCTTTTGAACGAGTAGGACACGGCACCGGTCACGGTAATCCGCGGCGCGGGAGCCAGCACTTCTTGGGCGAAGACCGACGCCACGGTCTTGGCGCCTTCGTAGTCATGATACCGTTGCCCGGGGACGAAATCCGCCGGCGCCGGGATCACGGACTGCGCTTCGCCCCAGTGTCGGGCGGTGAGACGGTTGAACTCGCCGCCGACCGCTATCTCGCCGTTTGTGTGACGACGCGTGATCTTGGGTATGAGTCCCCAGAAGTCGTTGTCCACCCAACGCCGTCGCCACAGTTGATCGGCGCGGCTGCGGAAGGCGTCCGGAGAGATCAGATGGTATTTCGCGTACTTCTCATCGGAGCGTAGTTGATCATAGAACCCGCGTCCCTTGATGTAGTATGACGTGTTCTCAAGCCGCCACATCGAATCCGGACGAAACTCCGTCAGGAGTTGGTACTGTGGTTGGTTGAAATTGTCGGTCTCACCGGACCATTCAAAGGGATTGTAGCGGCGGTCGACATCGGGTTCGCCCGTCGGTCGACGGCCATTGAAGGTGAAGGTCGTGTCACCGTCGATGAACCGGCGTGGAATGCCCTTGTAGGCGAGGTGTGTCTGTTCGGGGCCGCCGAAGATGTTGAGGCGGTTCGTCCACTTCTCATCGAATCGCGCGGCGGAGAAGAAGTACGACCACACATCGGTCCAGGAATGGTCGCGATATCCATCCGAAACGATGCGGGAAAACCGCCCATACACGCTGTGGCGGGCGTCGATCAGCCCGGAATTGAACGCGACCGAGAATCGGCGCGTGCCATAGGCGCCGACCCCCGACGACACCGATGTCCGTCGGTTTGGAGCCAGATAGCTGGTGAGGAGATTGACGGTGCCGCCGATCGAGTTGGAGCCATACAGAGTCGTTCCCACGCCGCGCTGAATCTGCGCATCCTCGAGGTTCTCGGCCAGGTCGGGGAGATCGATCCAGTACACTTCATGCGACTCGGGATCATTCAGAGGCACGCCGTTGACGAGCACGGAGACACGGCGCTGGGGAAAGCCGCGGATCGACAGATATGAGTACCCGATGCCGTTCCCGTTGTCGGAAGACGTGTAGACACCGGGGCTTTCGGACAGCAGGACCGGGAGATCTTGGGCGTAGTGGGCGCGGTCGATCTCACGGCGGGTGACATTCTCAAAGGCGACCGGCGACTGGCCGCGTACCGCCCGGGTACCGGTGACGACAATGCCCTGACCTTCCAGGATCAGCGGCTGCAGGCGTACGATCTCCGGGACCTCGGACGGCGTCAGACGCTGCCGCCAGGGATGGTAGGCGACGTGACGGACAACCAGCTCAACAGGGCCCTCGGGCACACCTTCGAAGGTGAATGCACCATCGTCTGCGGCAGCGGTTGCCCGGGAGGTCCCGGCAATGCTGACCGTGGCCGCCGCAACCGATCGGCCGGTCTGGGCGTCTACGACTTTGCCGTTGAGATCTGTCGCGTGCGCAGGCCGTGCGCCGGCCATCCAGATGAGGGCGGTGGCCAAGATCGGTCGTGACGCCTGGATTACAGACATCTTCCGGCGTGACATGGGAATAGTCCTCTCCCGGGGCCCGAAACGCCAAAACGAAAAACCGTTTCCGGGCAGGCGGAAACGGTGTCTTGTTGGTGCCCGGATGTCTCTCCGGGCACTCACCTGGTCCGTTCCCTACGCCGGCATTATCCGGATCAGGTTCGAGGGGTATGATCTCAGGCCCCGTTTACGGGACCATCCCCACGAACACAGGCGCATAGAACCTACGCAGCGGCCGCTCCGGTCGCAAGCGAAATCCATGGCGACACTGCTGAACCCAGCGCAAAGCGCTCCTTTTTGGAGGGGTGAGTCGTATATTGTCGGACTGAAGTCGGCGGCGGGCAGATACTCATGTTGGCCCTGACAGGCATTTTGAGGCGGTTCGCTTGGGACGTGCAGGAGTTGTTCTTCTACTCCGGGCGCCTGATCGCCCGTCTGTTCGGACGGCCGTTCTATGCCTTTGAAGTGCTGGAGCAGATGTACTTTCTCGGCGTCGGCTCTCTGTTCCTGGTCGTCTTGACCGGTGTCTTCGCCGGGCAGGGGATGGCGTTGCAGTTCTCGATTGAGCTGGCCGACTTCGGCTCCAAGAACTACCTCGGCCGCGTCATGGTGATCGCCATCGTGCGGGAACTGGGTCCGGTGCTGACCGGCCTGATGGTCGCCGCCCGGGTGGCGGCCGGGATCACCGCCGAATTGGGGTCGATGAAATCCTCCGAGCAGATCGACGCTCTCAAGGCGTTCGGCGTCGATCCCATCCGCAAGCTGGCAGTGCCCCGCTTCTGGGCCATCTTCATCGTGATGCCGGTTCTAACCATCATCTGCGATTTCGTCGGTCTGGCGGGTGGATACCTGATCGCGGTGTACATCGCGCACATCTCGGGGACCGCCTATATGACGAACGTGATCAACAAGCTCAACCTGGGGAACTTCATCATCGGACTGGCCAAGCCGTTTCTCTTTGCCGTGATCATCGCGACGATCTCCACATTCATGGGGTTCCGCACGGTGGGCGGAACCAAGGGGGTGGGGCGGTCGACGACCGATTCCGTGGTCGCCTGCTCGATCACGATCCTGTTCATCAATTTCCTGTTCACGCGGCTGTTGGTGCCGCAGTTGAAGGGGTTGTTGTAGCGATGGCGATGAGCGACGATCTTCAGAGAGGACGCCGCGTCACGAGGACAAGGGGCTTAAGCCCCTTGTTTACCGATGGTCATGGTTTGATTCGTTTGTTGCCGCGTGCGGGATCACCGCCAATGTCGAGTCGACAGCCGATCTTGGCCAACAAGGGGCTTAAGCCCCTTGTCCTCACTCCCCTGTTGCCGGGGGGCAGCGGATATCTGACCGCATTGAACTTATGATCCGCTTCGAGAACGTCAGCTTCGCCTACGGTGACACACCGGTCCTCCGCGACGTCACCTTTCACGTCGCGCCGGGGGAGACGGTTGTCGTTCTCGGCGTGTCGGGATCGGGGAAAAGCACGATCCTCAAGCTAGTCTCTGGATTGATCCAGCCGAGGCAGGGGCGCGTCTTTGTCAACGGCGAGGAGATGACCCGTGCCCGGGAGAGTGACTGGCAGCGCGTGCGACCGCGCATCGGCTTTGTCTTTCAGGGGGGAGCGCTGTTCGATTCGATGACGGTCGGTGAGAACATCGGCTACACGTTGCTGGAACATACCGACCAGCCCCTGGATGAGATCGAGGACACCGTGCGGCAGACGCTCCGGTTTCTGAATCTGTCCGAGGACCTGATTGATCTGTTGCCCGATTTGCTGTCGGGGGGGATGCAGAGACGAGTGGCGATCGGCCGGGCGGTGGCCGCGGTCGACCCCTGGATTATGTTGTACGACGAGCCGACCACCGGTCTTGACCCGATCTCGACGCGCGCCATCACCGACATGATCGTCAAGCTGCGCGATGTCAAAGGCGTTTCCTCCATCGTCGTGACCCATCAGATCGCCGATGCTTTTGAGGTCACCGATCACTTTATTGTCCTGCATGACGGCCGGGTCGTATTCGATGGCGATGGGATCGGTCTGGTGCGATCCGGTCATCCCGACGTGCAGGCGTTTCTGTCGCCCTTTGTCGATTCGGTGCGGGCATTGCCGGGGATAGGAAAGGCGTGAACCAAGGGATTTTGACAACAATGAACGGTCAGAAACACTCCCTCACCCGATCCGTCCTCCGGACGGATCGACCTCTCCCGGAGGGAGAGGTTATCGTTCCCCCTCCCCCTGGAAGGGAGAGGAGGATCAGTTTCTTCCCCTCTCCCCTCGGGGGAGAGGGTAGGGTGAGGGGTAGTCACCGTCGCATCACACGAACCAAAGCCCCAGCGCACATTGGGCATCTCATTCTGTCAGATGCCCGAAGGGAGCTGACGTGAGTCGTTGTTGCAGTGCCATTGATGCCGTGGCCATCCAGTATGTTCGCGAGCTGGCGGTCGTGCTCCGGACAAAGGACCTGGCAAACGTGAAGTCCTTCTACCGGCGGTGGGAGGGCATCATGGACATGGCGCCGATGCCGGATGATCGGCAGCTCGAGATCGACATGCACAAAATGATCCTGGAGCTACCGGCGTTGACCGACATGCACGCCGATTCACTCGCGTGGCTGGCGGAGCGCGACGAAGTCTGGGATGTGCGCGGCAACAACTGCACGCACGGGTGTGATCCCGGCTCGTGCGGTCGTCAGGCGGTCGGGTGATCGGCGGGCGGACGGAATGGCGGTGACGAGTGATGCGGCGTAGCGGACGAGTTCCCTGGGGTGAAGTCCGGGTCGGTATCGTGATTCTCTTCGCGTTTGCCGTGCTCCTGTGGGCCGCGTTCAAGGGAACAGGGATGACGGTCTTTGAGAAGACGAAATCCCTGGAGACGTATTTTGACGATGTCGGCGGCTTGGTGAGCGGCTCCCCCGTGTGGCTCGGTGGGATCGAGGTGGGGCGAGTCACCGGCATCGAGTTCGTGCAGCGCGACCGTCCGGGGAGCATCCGTGTGCAATTCCGCATTACGGACGACGCGTGGGCCCTGGTCTCCGATTCATCGACGGCGGCGATTGGAACGGTCGGGCTGATGGGAGACAAGTACCTGTCGGTCACGTTGCGAGCGCCCGGAGACCCACCCGCCACTCCGGGCGCGACGTTGAAATCGACCATTGCCGGGGACCTGACCACCGCCTTTGCCAATGCGCCGGAGATGATGGACAATCTCAATGCCTCGCTCGGACACCTCAGTGCGATCCTGACCAGGGTCGAGCGCGGCGAGGGGTATCTCGGTCGGCTGACCACCAATGGGAGTTCATCGGATGCGATCGACTCGGTCGTCATCGCCTCGCGGCGGTTGCTGGTCGATCTGGGGAAGGCCCAGGAACGGCTGGTGACCGCGATGGAGGGAACCGCCCGTTCCTTCGACTCGCTCTCTCATGGCGTGCTGCACGGCGGCGGCACATTGTCGCATCTGGTCTGGGACTCGGCGCTCTATGTGGAGCTCACCGATGTGTCCCGACGCGCCCATGCACTCGTGAGTCGTTGGGAGCAGGGCCAGGGGACTCTGGGCAGGCTCTCGGCCGATTCGTCTCTTTATGTTGAAGCACGGGATTTGGTGAAAGAGACCCGGCTGTTGATCGACGATATCACCGCCAATCCGAAGAAATACTTCAAGGTGAGCGTGTTCTGATCGGATCCTTCGCCCGTGGTGATGAGGGTCTCCTGCGAACGGATGCCGTTGGCGTCAGACGGACCACAGTGATCGAGCACCTCAATCACACCGAACGCCTCCAGGCGTTGATCGATGGCGTCAAACCCGACCGGCCACCCGTCGCGTTGTGGCGGCATTTCTATCGCGATGAGGATGACCTTGATCGTTTTGTCGAGGCCATGGTCACCTGGCAGAAGCGCTTCGACTGGGATCTCCTGAAGATCAACCCGCGCGCCTCATACCACTATGAACCGTGGGGTGTCATCATGCGCCCCAGCCCCGATGAACTGACCAAACCCGAGCGGGTCGGTTTCCCGATCAGCAACCCCGAAGACTGGGCCAAGGTCGCGCCTGTGTCCGTGAAGCACCCGATGTTCGACTTCCAGTTGCGTGCGATCGCGCGCATTCGTCGGGCGCTCCCGCCGCCGTTTCGCATCGTCATGACGGTCTTCAACCCGATCTCGATCGCGGGGGATATGGTACCGACGGACGCGGTGTTGCAGGAACACCTGCGTACGGTACCGGACGCCGTCGAGTGGGCGCTGACCGCGATCGCCACGACCTTTGCCGATTTGGTGGTCGAAATGCGCAACGCCGGCGCCGATGGGGTTTTCTTCGCCACGACGCAATGGGCCTCGGCGGAGCGCCTGACCGTGGATGAACTCCGACGCTTCGCGCTGCCGTACGACCGCTTGGTTTGGGATGCCGCCGGCGGTGATGCTTTCAATGTTCTGCACGTCTGCGACACGAAGATCCATCTGGCCGAGTATCGCGAGTTCCCGGCCGCGCTGGTCAACTGGGATGCCACCGATCCGGACAATCCCTCGCTGTGCGATGGCCATGCGGCTTTGGGTCGTCCGGTCATGGGTGGTGTCCCCTACATGAGCGAGCTTGTGAACGACACGCCAGACATCCTGGAACAGAAGATCCTGCGTCTGATCAGTGAGAATGGCGATATTCCCTTTGCGGTCGGTCCGGGATGCGCCATTCCGGTGACCGCGCCGGATGAGAATGTCGCCGCGATACGCAGAGCAGTCAATGCGGTGGGTCGTTGAAGGTTGCGTGTCAAGGGGCTGAAGCCCCTTGTCCTCAAGTCCCAGCAGGTCGCCGACGGGCACCTCATGAAGCCGGGAGGATAGGTTTGTCATGCTGAGCGAAGCGAAGCATCTGCTTTCCTTCCCCTATGAAGAAACAGCAGATTCTTCACCCCGCCGAAGAGCGGCGGGTTCAGAATGACAGTGTGGGATGGTCTATTGGCAACTTACTAGAGTCGCGAGGGTCAGTGTTGGACAGTCAAGCCCTGCTCAGGGAAATCATCGAGATGCTTGGGACCGGTGGCCTCCCCAATGACGTGTTGGACCGGGTCGTGGCGATGCTGCACGAGCGCGTGCGCCACTACACCTGGGTCGGCATCTACCTTCTGGACGGCGCGGAACTCGTCCTCGGACCATACCGGGGGAAGCCCTCGCCGCACACGCGCATCCCGCTGAACAAGGGAATCTGCGGGGCGGCGGCATCGCAGCAGGCGACCATTATCGTCCCCGACGTGAATGCCGATCCACGGTTCTTGGCCTGTTCTCTGGAGACCAAATCGGAGATTGTTGTACCGATCATGTCCGGGAGCGAATGCCTCGGCGAGATCGATATCGACTCCGATCAACCCGATGCGTTCGATGACACGGATCGCCGGCTGCTGGAAGCCGCCGCGACGCTCCTGGTCCCGGTCCTCAGACGGATCGACCGCCGAGCCACTGACAGATGATCCCCCCCGCCGTGTTCGGCAGTGTCGAAGGCCCGGTCTTTTGGATCGGCTTCATCGTCTTGGTTCTCCTCCTGCTGGCCCTGGACCTGTTCTGGTTCCATCGCCGTCCCCACGCCATCGCTCCCAAGGAGGCACTGAAATGGGTGTGCTTCTGGGTCGGGCTGGCGGTGCTGTTCAATCTCTTTGTCTACTTCAAACTGGGCACACAGAGCGCGCTGGAATTCGCCACCGGGTACCTGGTGGAAGAGGCGTTGAGTCTCGACAACGTCTTCGTCATCGTCGTCATCTTCCGTTACTTCCAGGTCCCGCCCCAGTATCAGCATCGCACACTGTTCTTTGGCATCCTCGGCGCGATTGTCCTGCGCGGGGTGTTCATCATCACGGGGGCCGCGCTTTTGGCGCGATTCCACTGGATCATCTATGTCTTCGGCGCTTTTCTCCTGTTCACCGGAATCAAGCTCGCCGTGCAGGAGGAAAGCGGTGTGCACCCGGAGCACAACCCGGTCCTCAGGTGGCTGCGCCGTGTCATGCCGATCACACGGGACTATCAGGCCCAGCGGTTCTTTGTGCGCCGTCCCGAGGGATTGGCCGCCACGCCGTTGTTCGCCGTCCTGGTCATGGTCGAAGCGATGGATGTGGTCTTTGCACTCGATTCCATACCCGCGATCTTCGGCGTGACGCGTGATCCGTTCATTGTTCTGACCTCCAACGTGTTTGCAATCCTTGGCCTGCGCTCGCTGTTCTTCCTCCTGGCCGGCATCATCGACAAGTTCCACTACCTGAAGTACGGGCTGGGGCTGGTGCTCGCCTTCATCGGTGTCAAGATGCTGATCTCCTGGCGCATCGAAATACCCATTGCCGTGTCGCTGGGGATCGTGGCCCTTCTCCTGGGTGGATCGATCGCGTTGTCGTTCCTGCGACCGGCACTGCCGGACGGGCTGCCGCGGGAGAAGCGGCGCCTCCGTCGTCGCCGCAACACGAAGACAGAGCCGCGGGCTTGAGTGGTTCGCGTCAGGAGCGCAGCACCCCCGACCGGGAATCAATCGGTTCCACAACCAGGGACGCGATCTCGTGGCTCTGTGGCGCCGGGTGCCCACACCCGGCGCGGGGGGGGGGGGGGGGGGGGCCCCCCCGACCGCACCTCCAAGCTTGTGAAACCGATTCTGCTGTGCTTGGCTACTTGCTGAACAGTGAATAGTAGAGGACGCGGGGAGCGTTGATAAACCCGGTCCAGAAGAGACTCGGGCAGTGGCGCAGACGGCGGCGCGAGTAGGCGATGGCCTTGTCCCAGTCCTCGGCGAACGGCACATATAGGCGGTGCACGATGCCGTTTTGCAGGGCCGCCGCCTCACCGGGAGCGCCGTTGAGGCCGCTGAAGTAGTCTCCGGTCGTGAGCTTGTGGATGAGGTGCTGGCGCGGGACGCCGAGCAACGTTTGTGTCTCGAAGCAACCCGGGCCGACACCGGCGGGAATGACGACTTCGTGGACAAAGCGGTGGATCAGCGGCACGTCGTGCGTGGCAAACTCGAGGAATGCGCCCTTTGCGAGGAGACGCTGTGCCAAAGGCAGCATTCTACGCTTCATCTCCGCCACGTCGGTCACCGCCAAGTTGGTCGGTTCATCGTAGATGCCGATGCAGAGGCGAATGCGACATCCGTCCGGGAGCGCCTCCACGTCGGCGGCAGTGCGTAACAGTCGCGATTGGAGCACGGTGCCGACGCCACGCCCGTGCTGGGCAAACAGCCGCCGGTGCAGTGCCAGCGTGAAGTCGGTCCACTGGTGATTCTCCATGTCGATCGTGGCACGGATATGATGCGCCGCCGCCGTGCCGACGACACGGGCGACTGCCGTGGCACAACCGTCCCAATCGACCGCGGCCGGATTCACGACGAGTCCCGCTTGGTCTTTGGGCGCGATCGCAAACGATGAGGGCTTCAGACTGATCGACGGACGCAGCCGCTCCGCCAGTTTGCTGAACCGGGCGTCATTGGCAATCGCGGTGATCAGGTTCGTGTAGATCTCGATATAGTGCTCAATATCGCCCACGGAGGCGGCATCTTCACCCAGCACGTCAACCGTGGCGGCCACTCCCGCGTGGGCGAGCTCGCGCGCCTTCGCCAGCGCCGCCTCCATTGAGTTGCCGGCGACGTATGGACCCGCGAACAGCCGGATCGCCTGCTTGGGCAAAAGCTCAACGGTGCGTTCGCGCAAGTTCATAGTACCGCCACTGAGTCAGGTTACAGGCCGATGCAGAGCCAGGCAATTCTCTTCTCGATCTTCGTGACAGGAGAGAGAAAAGATTGACAGGGCGCATCCCGATCGGGGCGGCCGCAGCCGGCGGGCAACTCCGCAGACAGTCCCGCACTTCAGCCGTGTGTGTCAGTACTACTGCTATTGCATGCCAGCTTCGGTGACTTCGACAGATAAGATCGTGACGGATCTGAAACGAACCAAAGCTCCAGGAGCAAAGTGACGGGGTGTCCCGGTCGAGGACACCCCGTGGATTTCAAGGGGGAGGTCGGCCAGAGTACTGGTTTTGGGGGGGGGCAAAACGTTCCCCCGACCTTCCGCCCCCACATGTCGCCTCAGTCGGTCATTGCAGAGTCCCCACTGGGACAACCTCAAGATGCGCCGAGATGTTGCGGCGTATGTTCTCAATTATGGTACGGCGATTGCTGGTTTGGTTTGGGTCGAGCCATCGCGGACCGGTGCGGAACCAGCGATCAGCCGCAAAGACCAAGTGCCCAGTTGCCGCGGCGCCGGATGGCACCGAGAAGCTCCCGTTCACCAAGAACTCGGACGCATAGTCCGTCGCAAAGATGTAGTTCTCCCCCCGACCGTCGCGCCAGATCGTTCCCGTGACGGCGATGGCACGGCCCGCCATGTCACCGGTGAGTCCCGGCTGTATGACGAACTTCAGACATTCGTAGGTCCCGGCGGGAACAACGGCGGTGCCGAGGTCATCCTCGTTGCCGTCAAAGGCGAGCAGATAGGGACCGGGATGACTGATATCCGCATCGTTTTGGTCGCGACTTTCATCCTCCGCCGTGATGTTCGTGTCGACGGCGGTCGCGGTGGCGGTCAGCCGCAGTGACCGGAGCACGAGAGCGCCGCCCGTGATCGTAACCGAATCGGGCTCGCCCGGCAAAGCCGTCGGCAGACGTTGCGCTTCGTCGTCGATGACCCCCGGACCGTCCGAAGCAACCGTGCGAATCTCGACAGCCCAGTTCGTGGATGCACCCGGTGCAGGACCGGATCCGGAATCGCCGCCGCACCCCCATCCCCCCACAGCGATCAGTGCGGTCGACACGACAGCCAACATTCTCTTCATGATTCCTCCCCTTCACGTGTCCTGTGGTCTCCGGTCGTGGTTCTATCGCACCAGCACCATTTTGCGGACGGCGGTGCTGCGATCATCGGTAAAGCGGGCGAAATAGATCCCTGATGCTACGGCATGTCCGGCGGCATCGCTGCCGTCCCACGTGACCTCGTGCATTCCCGGCGCCAGGGATCCGGAAAACAGTGTGGCGACATGGCGTCCGAGAATGTCATAGATCTGCAGCGCGGCATGATCGGTTCCGGCACTCGAAAACCGGATGGTCGTGGCCGGGTTGAACGGATTCGGCGCGTTGTCGACTTGCGTCGCCCAGTCGAGGCCGATCTCCTCCTCGTCGCCCGCGCCGGCGCTCAAAGAGACTTGGAAGTCACAGGTCATCGGCGACCCCGGTGCCGAGATGTTGGTGATGGTCACATACGTCGGCGTGCCTGCGTAGTCATGGGAATTCGGCGTACTCGCCGCCGAGAACGTCGTCTTGGAGGTGCTGCCGGGGAAGGGATCGCCGCTGTCGCCGTAATCGATGTTCTTCTCCATTTCCCACAGGCCGTCGGCCTGTTCCAGCGCAACCAGGTAGTGGCCGGTCAATGTATGTCCCGGGTACCATTCCTTCGTGTTCGTCACCTCGGCATCGTCGATGTGCCAGATGAGAAGTCCCGACGCGGGCAGTCCGAGGTCGTATCCCACGCGCTCGCGGTTCTCGATCAGGAAGTACTCATCCCCCAGTGCGCCGTCCGCCCACAGCCGATAGACGGTCGGGGAAGTCTCCACCGACGGCAGTGAAACGCCGGCCATGTTAGCCGCGACATTCGTCGGCGTGAGGAACCCCACTTGGGCCTTGCACCACGCGTCCATGTGAGCCGGCGAATTGCCCAAGGTTCCATTCCAGGAACCCGAGGCCATCAACGACCACTTGCCGATGCCCCGCGAGCTGCCGTCGACATCATAGAGATCCGGCAACCCGAACAGGTGGCCGATCTCGTGCGCGTAGACGCCGATGGTCATGTCCCCAGGCGTGTTCCAATACTCCGGTTGGATGGAATATGTGCTGATGCGCACGCCATCCTTGAGACGCGAAGGCACAATCCCCCACTTGTGGGACCAGATGTCGGTCTGCAGCCCCGTGAACTCGGCGCCGCGGCCGGCATGGACGATCACGACTCCGTCGACATACCCGTCGCCGTCGTTGTCGTAGTTTGCGAAATCGACCACGGGATCGACCAGATCGACCAGGTCCTCGCACAACTTCTGCGTGTTCTGCGGATAACTCCCGAGACCGAAGTTGTTGTTCACATAGTACGCGTACGTCTGCGGGAGCCGCTGCCAGCCGATCGTGGAAGGAAGATGGACGGTGACCATGGTGAGCGTGCCATAGGACATCTCACTGTAGAAGTCGCGCACGGTCGAGGGCTGATCGCCGAACATCAGAGTGTCGAACTTGTAGGCCGAGACGGACGAGGTCTTGTCGGAGAAGTCCGCGCAAATGGCCAGCAGATTGAACGGACCGGCATGTTGATACGCCGGGTCGATTCCCCCACCCGGTTGATCGATGCCGCGCGCGGCGAATGATGCCCGCATCTGCTCGTAGCGATTGACTCCCGCCGCCCATTGCGGCGAACGGGTGACGCCGTCGGCGTCCCCCGGGTAGGGCGGCATCCCGGAGACCTCAAACAACACCCCCGTGACACCCAGTGACAGGATGCCGAGAATTGTCCCCCAGATCGTAATGGCCACGTGTCTGCGCCGCATCAGGACCGTCCCTTCATCGTTGATGGCACCTGCCGCCAGATGAGATCTGGCAGTGCCCTTGTCTTATCCATGCGGTCGATTCTCAGCTGAGCCCAAGAAGAGCTTGCGGGTAGTGAACTGCGACAGTGCCCCACGGGCCGCGTTCTGGCGCTCGAACCGGACTGGCTGATGATGGATTGGTCCAACATGGTTCCCCCCTCTTGCATCCCGGATCTTCTGATCGACGAGTCAGGTTTTGGCAAAGGGTGTGCCTGAGGCTCGTTTGGCCTCGGCTCTTTCGTGGATCGACGACGCACCACGTTGTGTTTCAACGCGTTAGGAGCAGTTCCATCGGCACCGGAATGTCGATTTCGCGCCTTCATGGCACACTCGAAAGGAGTCATGTATGGCCCGAATCCCAGTGTGGATGGGGATCATTCAGATAGGTGGGGGAGAATAACAGAGATACTCGTCAAGAGACTTTCAGAGTGTGCTGGTCCATTGGTCCACCAGTTGCTCGGCGCAAACTTTGCGACGCAAGAAACGACGCCTGGGCAACAAACTCCTTGACAAATGAAGAGATAGCGCGGTTGTTATTAATACGCGGGGACGCGGGGGAGTTGATGCGATTGCCACCCCGAGAGGAGTTCCCGTACGGCGGAAGATTCTCGACACTTGTGATTCACTCAGGAAGGAGGCAAAAGATGGCACGATGGCGTGTGTTCCTGGCCGTCTCTTTGGCTCTGATGCTTGCGGCACTGCCGTGGTCGCCATGTGTGGCGGACGATCCCGGTCCAGGGGGTGGTTCACCTGCGGATGGTCATCCTTGGGATGATCAGGCCACCGACGGATTCACTCCCCCGGGGCCGGGGAACCCGACCGACATGGGCGCGCCTATAACCAAGTCACCGCTGGTTGTGGGCTCGACGCCGATGCTGGCCGGCTCTGTGAAGTGGGTGGGAGATGCGATGCTCCGCGTCATCCGGCATCTCCAGAGCACAAACTTCACCGGCAAGTCAAAGAACATCGTTTCGCGACGGCGATAACCCGAGCGGATAAACATGAAGCCCCTTCCTCACCACGACGCGGTGATGCCGCGTCCGCCGCTCCGTCAGGTCCAAGTCTTGCTGGACGAGAAGAACTGGCCGTCCGCAGCCGCCTTGCTGGAGGTGCACCGGGAGGAGTCTCTCCGCGAGGGCTCGTCACCCGACTACGGTGTGTGGTGCCTGCTTCGGGCCCGGCTGGCGGCGGAGACAGGTGAGTATCGGGACGGCGTCGATTGGGGACGCCGCGGTCTGATCGCCTTCCAAGCGTCGGCGGCCGACGACTTCCTCGGTGATGCACACAGCGTTCTTGGTCTGGCCTACCTCGGGCTGGGTGATACCAAGAACGCCCGTATCCATGCCCGCGACGCACTGGCGATCTACCGCCGCCTGGACGATGAGTCAGGGATGATGCGCGCCTACAATGAACTGGCGCGCATTCATTTTGTCCGTGGCGAGTATGAGGCGGCCGACGATTTCCTGAGTGACGCCATCCAGATTGCGCGTCGCCGGCAGGACGCCGAAAAAGAGGCGATGCTCCTCGGCAATGCTGGTCGTGTCTGCTTGCTGCAGGGCCGATGGTCGGAGGCACAAGAGGCGTTGTCGGCGGCCCATCAGTGCGCGGTGTCGGCCGGCAATCGTGTGTCCATTGGGCGCAACCTCTTGTCCATGGCGTACCTGGCCATCCTGCGTCACGATTTCCGCGCGGCGTCATCGCAGTTGGACGCGGCGCTCACCGTGATCGAAGATGCCGGCCTGGTGCGCGAGCGTGCAGTCTATTTCGAATACTCCGGGTGGTGGCAGTATGAGCAAAAACACTGGATCGCCGCCAAGGAAGCATTCCGTCGCGCGCTGGAGATCGGCCGTCGTCTGAGTGACGAGAATGACATGGTCTCGCAATCGCTGCGCGGCTTGGCGGAGTGCGAAGCGGCCCTTCAGGATTGGCCGGAGGCCAAACGGCTGGCCGAGCAGGGATTGGCTGTCGCGATCGCGATCGGGGATCGCGCCGAGGTCGGCTGTCTGTACCGCGTGCTGGCGCGCGCGCAGGCGCGTCTCGGTGATCACACCGACAGTCGGGCGACACTGGCGAAAGCGACCGAGTGCCTCACCTTCGTGGGGGATGTCTACGAACGTGCGCGTTTGGCGATCGCCCGCTCGGAAGTTCTGGCACTGGTTTCCCCGGCCGACCATATAGCGCCGACCGCCGCTCTGGACGAAGCGGTGCAGTTGTACTCACGTCTCGGGGCCACGGACAACATCACCGATGTACAGTGGCTTGCCGTGGACAGCTATCGCCGTGCTGGGCAGATCACTGAAGCCGTCGCCTTGGCCCGCCGGTTGATCGCGGCGATGCCCACGAACGGCGCCGCTCCCGACCGGATGCGTGAATTGGTCGCCGGTCTGGACGGGGATTGTGTCGGCCACGCGACGTCACCCCGCAATGAATTCCGCCTGGTGGGTATGCCTTGGACGGCCGAGTCGCTCGCCGCTGCGGCCCATGCCGAGAGCGCCGGCGACGATCTGCAACAGACGATCGCATTCTGTCGTACGCGGCTGAACGCCTCGCGTGTCCTATTATTGGAAGTGACCGCCGACGGGCGGCGGTCGGGCCGCGTCGTGGCACAATCGGGCGGCTCCGAGGGTTTCGCGCAGCGCGTGGCGGCGTTCGCGGCCAGTGCCTATCAGCGTGAGTTGCCCACCGATCAACCACGCTATCATTGGTCTCTCCTTGGTTCGCCGCAATTGACGGCGCATCTGGTCGATGAAACCGGTCGATCACCGGTGTCGGTGATCTCGGTCCCCGTCGAGCTGGGGCCGGCCTCGTCCGGGATTCTCTATCTCGATCGCATCGCCGAAGAACCCGCAAACTCAGAATCGGGTTTCAGCCCCCGCGATCTCGATTTCGCGGTGGCGTATGCGGAGATCGTCGCCTGGCGTTCCATGAAGCTGCGTTCCGAGGGATTGCTTCGTGATGTGCAACGGCTGCGCGACCAATTGGGGCGGGAGTGCGAGTTCCCCAGCATCATCACGCAGAATGCGGCGTTCCGGGAGATTTTGGCCCGGGCCCGGCTGATCGTCGATGCCGATGTCTCTATCCTCCTGCAGGGCGAGACCGGAACGGGCAAAGATCTGTTGGCCCGTGCCATCCACTACTCCGGCAATCGACGCGATCAACGATTCGTGCAGGTCAACTGCGCGGCACTGCCGGAAACGCTGCTGGAGAGCGAGTTGTTCGGTGCCCGACGCGGGGCGTATACCGGGGCGGATCGCGACAAGATCGGACTGTTCGAAGAAGCCGACGGCGGCACGTTCTTCCTCGACGAGATCGGCGAAATGCCGTTGTCGATTCAGGCGAAGTTGTTGCGCCTCTTGGAAACCAAAGAGGTGCTCCGCTTGGGCGACACGAAGCCGCGTCCCGTCAATGTCCGTGTCATTTCGGCCACCAACCGGAACCTGACGCAGGAGATGGAACGCGGCACCTTCCGACGGGATCTCTTCTACCGCCTGACGCCGCTGGTGTTTGTCTTGCCGCCGTTACGCGAGCGCCGTGAAGACGTCCCGCTGCTCATTGATCACTTCCTCGACGGCATAGCGGCGGAGACGGGGCGGACGGTGCGGTTGTCTTCCGAGGTCGTACGCGTCCTCTGCGCCTACCACTGGCCGGGAAACGTGCGTGAGCTGGAGAACGAGATCCGCAAACTGGTCCTCTTGGCGGAGCCCGGAGCGGTCATCGGTCCGGATCGTCTCTCGCGCAAGTTCGCCGAGGAGTCGCCCGCAGGGTCGGTTCCCGCCGCCCAGCCGATGCCGGAACGGTTTTCCCTCTACGATCACATTGCCCGGATCGAGCGCCAGTTCATCGTCCGCGCTCTTGGGGAGTGCGGCGGCGTGAAAAAGCATGCCGCGCAACGGCTGGACATTCCCGAATCGACGCTGCGGCTGAAAATGAAGATCTACGACATCGATACGGACTGATCCACTTTCGTTTCGATGATGTCGCTGCCGCCCTCCTCGGGAGGGCGTTTCCTTTGCAATGGGCCCGCCGTGATGGGTCTGAGATTCGCTGGTTCCGACGTTGCCGCCGGGCCGGACGCGGATTAGATTCCGGTCGGCGCCATGCCCCGTTCTGCGGCCGAACACATCTGGTACTCCCTGCCTCCTTTGGAAGCCGACGCCGCCACTCAAATGGCGCTGGATGCCGTGCTGCTCGCGCGGTGTGAGCGCAGACCCGGCCTTGCCTACCTGCGGTTCTATCGCATGGTTCCCCCAGCGGTAACCATCGGACGACACCAGCGTTGGCGACACGTGATTGATCCTGAGGCGTGTGCCGCCCATGGTTGGGACTGGGTGCGTCGTCCGACCGGCGGCGGCGCGCTGTTACACCGGGATGAAATCAACTATGCGGTGGTCGGCGGCCGCCGCGTCATCGCCGCAAGTCCATCCGTCGGATTCCGTGCCATCTTCACCCGCATCATCCGCGCTCTTGCTTCCGGCGCGGAAGAGCTGGGACTCAATCCCGAGCTTCCGGCCCGGCACGACGGCGCTTCGGACACACGGACAGGAAGACAGCACGGGCTCTGCGGTCGCTCGCTGACCCGGCATGAGTTGGGACTCGGTGGCGGCAAGTTGGTCGCCGCGGCACAATTGCTTGAGCCCTCCGCAGTTCTGCAACATGGGACGATCTATCAACGAGCCCCTGACCCCGACGATCGCTTTTGGCCGTTGGGACCCAACGGCTTGGCCGAGGAATCCCGCGAACAACGCTGGGTCGATCTCGGGGTGAATCATCGCAGTACATCTTGGGTCGAACTGGCCGCTGTGCTCCAGCGGGGGTTCCAGAAGGCTTTTGCCGTCGACCTCGACACCTCGGAGCCTGGATCAGACGTCATGCACGAGGTTGGGGGACAGGTGGCCGCTTGGCAGCGGACCGGATGGCACCGCCGATGCTGAGAAAACACGCGGGGCGCGGGAATATTGGCCGCCGTCGCGAATAACGGGGTGGGGAGGCAGGCCGCGGCGCAGGCTTGGCAATATGTCCGTGAGCCAGCCCGCCGCGCATGGGATGGAGGCGTTTCTCCTTGACTTAAGGTCGAATGGCAGAACAAGTTTGAGTTTCGCCCTCCCGCCGGGCGGGCCGCCTTTCGGCCATCATGGTGGGTCGGGCAGGGGAATGGAGACTGGGCCGGACATTGCGGCAGGTCATGCTTGGGTAAGCAATGAGGTTTGGACGGCGGTGATTCGCGCCGGGAGGATATCGGTATGATCCAACGCAGGATGAAGCGTTGCGGCGGGACTTTGGCGAGCTGGGGTCTGATCGCGCTGGCGGTCCTACTCATTTCAGAACCGCTGCAGGCGGGCGTCACTGGGAAGATCGCCGGTCTCGTGGTGGACAAAAAAACCAAGGAAGCGATTCCCGGTGCCGTGGTGGTGATCGAGGGCACGACTCTGGGCGCCAAGACCGACGTGGATGGGAAGTACACGATCCTGGCCGTGCCCCCGGGAGAGCACTCGGTGGAGGCGCAGTTGATCGGACGGACGGCCGTCATCGTCCGTAACGTCACCGTCAAGCCCGACCAGACGACGAACGTCAATTTCGAGATGGAAGAGAGCGCGGTCGAGCTCAAACCGATCGAGGTCATCGGCAAGCAAGACATGATCCAGATGGACCAGGCCTCGACCAAGCGTGACGTGACCGCCGAAAAGATCAAGACCATGCCCGTGGTGAACGTGGGCGATATCCTCAAGACCACCGCGGGAGTCACCGTGCGCAATGACCGTTTCCATATCCGCGGGGGCCGTTCCTCCGAATTGATCTACACGGTGGACGGCGTCTCGATGTCCGACCCCCTGGGGGGCCGCGGCGCCACCGCTTCGTTGAACCTCTCCGGGACAGAGATCGAAAACGTGTCTGTCGTGAAGGGGGCATGGTCCCCGGAGTACGGCGGCACGTCGGGTTTGGTGAACGTGTCCACCAAAGAAGGCGACCGTACGGTCACGCAGGGGCACGTGCAGTATTTCACCGACAACTTCGGCAGCAACAAGCTCAACAAGTATTCCTTCAACTACCAGCGCTTGGAGTTCACTTTGGGCGGTCCGGAACCGCTGATCACGCGCCGTCTGCTGCCCCAGCTCGGTCTGCCGAACATGGCCGACAAGCTCTCGTATTTTCTGAGCTTCGACTTCGACCGCTCCGACACTTACACTTGGTTCAATCGCTACACGACGTCGAGCACACGGGCCACCTATCGCAATACGAAGTTCCTCGGCATGATCATCCCCGACCGGCAGGAAAACGCCGGGAATGCCCTCGTGAAGCTGACTTACCGGTTGCATCCGGACATCCGCATGACCGGTATCTTCAAGCGTTCCTACGAGCGCGCCCAGTCGTCGAACACCCTGAGTTGGAACTACCGGTACACACCCAACAGCCACCCTTGGATCGAAGATCGCAACGATGCCTACAGTCTGCGCTGGACGCACAACCTCGGTCCCTCGACCTACTACGAGGTCCTGATGTCCCGCTCATCGCGCTACTACTGGCAGCGGCCCGGCGATCCCACCGATCAGGGTGGAACGATGAATCCCGACGATTTCCTGTTCCCCAGCCAGTCCGACCAGTATCTGGACCGCAACGGCAATGGTCGCTGGGATCCGGCCGAGAAATGGGTCGATAGCTACCCCGACGGGCGGTACAATTTCGGCGACATCTATTTCGACCGGAATGAGGACGGTGTGTTCAATCCGCCTCCGCAGGATGATCCACTCCTCGGGGACAGCCTAGTCTATGACTTCAACGGCAACGGCCGCTACGACTTCAACAGCGGCGAGCAGTTCATGGACGCCAACAACAACGGACAATACGACGTTGGTGACCTGTTGACCCTGGACGGTAACCGCAATGGGATGTACGATCCCGGACGCGAGCTCCAGTCGTATGCCGTCGAAGGCACTCCGAACGACCGTCCGGAACCGTTCGTTGACGGCGATCAGTCCTTGGGCGAGCCATACACCGATGTCAACCACAATGGTGTCTGGGACGGGCCGGGGGCGATCAATGGGTATCCCCTCGGTGAGCCGTTCGAGGATCTCTCGTATGACGGCAAGTACCAGAGTCCCGGCGATACGTGGGTCCCGGGTGTGCCCTTCCGTGACCTGAATCAGAACGAGACGTTCGACGCGAGCGCGACGCCGCCTTCGGGACAGTGGTCCAACATCGACGCCTATTATAATGAAGGGGAGCCCTACTATGACCGGAACGGCAATGGGCGTCGGGATGCCGCCGAGGGATTCTACGACTACGGCTGGGACGAGGACGCGGTCTGGCACGTGCGCACACCGGTGACGAAGACGCTCAAGGTCGATCTGGTCAGCCAGGTTCGTCGGGAGCACGAGGTCAAAGTCGGCATGACGTACTCGGCCTATGACCTGAAATTCGATGAGCTGCTTCAGCCTTACGTGTACGACGTGAACGCGCTGAACGACGGCGGGCCCTACCCCGGACGGGGCTCGGTGCGCGACTTCTACCATCAGACCCCCAAGTCCGGGGCCTTCTATGTCGTGGACAAGATGGAGTACGGGCAGATGATCGCCCAAGCGGGGTTCCGCTACGAGTTCTTTGTGCAATCGGCAGGTGCCAAGGAGTCGGCGCGCGTGCTGTTCTCAGACACGGGTCGTGTCGAGGACTATCGCGACAAGTTTGCGCCGCGCATTGCCTTCTCCTATCCCATCTCGGACAAGGCCAAGGTGTTCTTCAACTACGGCCACTTCTACCAGTTGCCCGAGCTCTACCAGATGTACCGTCGCTCAACGCAACTGTATTCGGTGACGGGAACCTTTGGCAACGTCAACCTCGATTTTGCGAAGACGATCAAGTACGAGTTCGGCGTGCAATACATGCTGACACCGGAATACTTGTTGTCGATCCAAGGGTATTACACGGACGACTTCGGTCGCGTCAGCGAGTCCAAGGAGATCGGCGTCCGTCTGGAACGGAACTACTACGAGAACTCCGACTACTCGCGCGCCCGCGGGTTGGAGCTCGAGCTGGAGAAGCGATACGGCAACTATGTCTCCGGGTCGATGACCTACAATTTCTCGTATGCCTACGGGAAATCGTCGGCGGAAGCGCTGGACTATTTTGAGAACTTCTATGCCCGGACCGGGGGCCGCTTCCGCATCCAGGAATTTCCGCTGGATTGGGACGAGCGGCACAAAATCACCCTGATTCTCGACGTCCGCGTTCCCGCCCGCGACCACCCGAAGTTGTTCGGTTTGCGGATTCCCGATAACTTCGGGTTCAACGTCTTCTGGCAGTTCGGTTCGGGATTCCCCTACACGCCGGACAAGGACCATCCCGGTGTGCGACGCACGTTGGTCGGCGGCGAGGACCCGCTGACGAATTCGGAGCGTTTCCCGTCTCACAGCAACGTCGATCTGCGGTTCAACAAGGACTTCAAGTTCGGCCGCCTCGACTACACGTTTGAGATCTGGGTATACAACCTGTTCGACAACCGCGACATTCAGACGGTCTACACCGCGACCGGTCGCCCCGAGACCGGCGAAAATCAGGGGCCGGGAGTCATTTATCTGAGCGAACGCGATCCTGATCCGCGCAACTGGGGCGAGGGACGCCAGGTTCGTGTGGGCGTGGGCGTGAACTTCTGATCGGGCCGTGGCCGTGGAAGGCATTGAAGGAGAACGGATGATGGTGTCAGAGACGTGGACTGTGAATACGTGGCGCGCACGACGGCGGCTTTGGTTCGAGGTCGCCTGCGGCATTCTCATGTCGGCCCTCATTGTGTCAGTCCCGGCCATGGCCGTGGACAACCCGCCGACTCTGTCTCCCGACCTGAAGGGGCGTCAGGAACTGACACGACCCGCCGCGTTGGTGGAATCGCGTCGGGCGCACTACATCGGGCAGATCTGGGCGACGATCTCGAACGACGGGCGATTCGGTTCCAACCATGGGGGGTTCTTCCTCGATCCCAGAGACCAGGGATTGCTGAAGCTCAGTTACACGCCCTCGTTCGAGTTTCCCGGTGGATCGCGACTCGACTACCTGTTCACCGGTTCGCTATGGATCGGAGGGATCATCGGCAATGACACGCTCATGAGTCTGGGCCATGAGGGATGGGCCGGTTTCGGAGGCGAGCTCTGGGGGTTTGCGCCCATGGCCGAAAGTCTGCCCCCCGATCACACGCCGCTGGGCTGCCAGCCGAAGGAGGACAGTCTGTGGGAGTTCCTCGGCCTTAAGCGCAAGGCCCTGGCGCAGGTTCGCGGTTGCGTCTTCTATGACACTCTGGTGTTGGCGGCCACCGGCGATCCGGAGCGGCAGGGACTTCACCTGCCCATGGGGCTGGAAATCTCGCAAGTCTCGCACGCCGGGTCCGACACGTACTCGCAACGTTTTGTCATTGTCGATTGCGCCATCAAGAACATCACCGACCATCCCATCGAGAAGATGTGGCTCGGCGTCTTCATGGACAATGACGTGTGGCAGACGCAGGGGGCCGGCGACGCCACGGACGACATCTCCGGTTTCTTGAGGACCTGGCCGAATCCGACGAGCCCCACATATCTGGATACGTTGGACATGGCGTGGGCCGCCGACAACGATGGCGACCCCAGCGGCGGGCGGTACACACGCGGTTCCTGCATCGGCGTCATGGGGCTGCGCATACTCCGCGGGCCGGCGGGGACGCACCGGACATTCAACTGGTGGACGTCGGACGGCACGGCCGTCAACGACTGGGGCCCCCGGCGGCTGGATGATCTGCGCGGCCTGGGTCATGGCGGCAATGGAACACCCTCCAGCGACCGCGCGAAATACTACTATATGTCGAATAACGAACTCGACTATGGCCAGTTGTTCAGTGCGATCAACTATACCGCCGAGGGATGGAAGCCGCCGTCACCCTCCGCCAACAATCTCGCCGACGGGCTCGATACACGCAGCGTGTTGGCGATCGGACCGGTCCCCGTGCTCAATCCCGGCGAAACCGTCCCACTGACTTTTGCGTTGATTGCCGGTGACAGTCTGCACCGGGACCCGACCAAGAGGCTCGACGCCAGTCGTCCCGAGGCGTACTACAGCAAGCTGTACTTCAGCGATCTGGCGCGGAACGCGTGGTGGGCGGGGTTCGTCTTTGACAACTTCGGTGTCGATACCGACGAAGATCCCGCGGGGTACCGCGGCGAGTACTTCGTCGACTCGATCTCGCATGAGCGGGTGTACTACACGGGTGACGGCTGTCCGGACTTCAGCGGCCCGAGCGCCCCGCCGTGCGCCGCGCTGACCCTGGCCTCACGGCCCAAGGAGCTCGTGGTGAGTTGGTCGGGGGCCCAATCGGAGTTGGCCACCGATGCCCAGACGCTGACGCAGGATTTCGAGGGATACAAGGTCTACTACGCCGAGCGCAATTCGAAGGACGACGTCCCGTCGGCTGAGGACTACACCCTTCTGGCCAGTTGGGACAAGGTCGATTTCCGTCGCTACACGTGGGACCCCGCAAAACTCGAATGGTCCGTCACCGGCTCCCCGCACACGCTCGAGGAATGGCGCACGGAATTCAACGACCCGACGTTTGATCCCGAAGCCCATGCGGCTCCCTCATTCGCGACCTGCTATCACTATACAGATTCCACCGAGCCCGGAGTCGACAAGTGCGCCTACTTCGCCCCGCAGGACTACAACATGGCGAATGAGTTTGTCGTGGGCGGCGACACCGTGAAGAACCTCATCCAGCGCGTGGCCGTCTACAACACCGACTTGGGGACTTATGGCGACTATGAAGTCGTCCTGTCGAATCTTCTGCCCGCCAAACACTATTTCGTGACCGTCACGACGTTTGATTTCGGCGATCCGGTGAAGAGTCTGCCGCCGTTGGAGACGACGCCGGGGCAGTGCCGCACCGACGGCATTCCGATCTACTCGTCGGACGTCGTACAGGCCTATTGGGATTCCGGCGGCGTCAAACGGGATTCGGTGAAGGTCGTGGCGTACCCCAATCCGTACAAGATCTCATACGTGGGACCGGACGGACGTCGCACGAGCTACTTCGAGCAGGGGTACGAGGGCACGGCCAGCCAGAGATCGTCGGGTCAGCCGCTCGATGAGCGTGACCGGCGCATCCACTTCATCAATCTCCCCGACACGGCGACGATCAGCATCTATACGCTCGACGGTGACTTGGTGCGCACCCTGGATCACCCGGACAAGAACCTGTCGGAGTACCCGTCCAAGATCTCTTGGGACCTGGTGTCGCGCAACACGCAGGCCGTGGCATCGGGGATCTACATCTACAAGGTGGATTCGCGTCTCGGTTCGCAAGTGGGCAAGATCGTGATCATCAAGTGACAGTGTGGCACCGCGACGGATTTGGGGCCGGCAAGCAGACGTGAGGAATGTGATATGGAATTGCGACGACGGTTGATTGGCGGGGCGGGGGTCGTGGCCATGTGCGTGTCGCTGGCCGTAGCTCCCAGTTCCGCCCGTGCACAGGACAAGGTCGGCACCACGGGGGCGCAGTTCCTGGAAGTCGGAGTTTCGCCCCGCGCCGATGCCGTGGGCGGGGCATTCGCCGCCATCGCGGACGATGCCTCGGCGATCTACTACAACCCCGCCGGGTTGGTCCAACTGGATCACCGACAGGTGATGGTCTCATTGATCGACTATCCGGCCGACATCAGCTATTCTTTCGTTGGTCTTGCCTGGCCGGTCGCGTTCGGCGGCGTCTTCGGGGTGGCGTACTATGGCCTCGATGCCGGTGACATGCCGGTCACGACGCCGGAGTACGAGATGGGCGCTCCCGGGTGGACCTTCACGGCGAGAGACTATGCGGTGTCGCTCTCGTATGGCCGCTATTTGACCGATCGCTTTTCCGTCGGCGGCACCGTCAAGATCATCGATGAGCTCTTTGAGGAAGAGCGCTCCACGGGATGGGCCGCGGACGTCGGCACGCAGTACAATACCGGCTTCCGCAACTTCAAGATCGTCATGACGCTGACGAACTTCGGGCCGGACATGAAGTTCATCACACAGCCGTATCCACTGCCGATCAGCTTCCGGTTCGGTGGTGCCATTGACGTTCTCGACAACCCGCAGCATCACGCGGTCTTCGCCTTGGAGGGGGCCCATCCGGCCGATAACCGCGAGAAGTACAACACCGGCTTCGAATACATGTTTCGGAATCTGGCGGCTCTGCGAATCGGCCACCGGTTCGAGCATGATCTCGGCGGCGTCACGTTCGGTGGCGGCGTGCACTTTGCGCTGGGTGGGAAGCTGGCGGCCCGGTTGGACTATGGCTATCAGGATTTCGGCGCGCTCGACCAGATCCATCGATTCTCGATGACCGTGGACTTTTGAGGGGCACGTCCCTCGGAGGATGAGACACAATGATCTCTGTGAATCGGACACTGGCCGGAAGAGGACGATCGGTCCTGTTCCTCTGGGGAGTTGCCTTGGGGCTTTCCCTGGCGGTTCTGCTGCCCTTGGGTTGCGGGACGCTGGACAATAAAGGCGGTCCGGGGGAAAACGACCCGCCGGAGGTCTTCCTGGTGAACGTCCCGCCTGACCGGACGGAGTTTGGCTCCAGTCCCATGGTCTATTGGTATGGGACCGACAACGACGGGCGGATCGTGCGCTACGACTATGCGGTGGTGCTCGAGTCCCAAGTCGACAGCGTGGCGGCGACGCTGCCGGGGAATCTCCCCGCGGTCGACAAGTTCATCGCGTTCGTGCTCAATGACCAGTACCCACGGTGGATCTCGATCTTCAGCGATTCGGTGACCCATCCGACCCGTGAGCGTGTCAAACTGTACGCATCGCCGTTGATCGCCGATTGCGATTCGCAGACGATTCAGGTCCAGGATCCGATCTCGGGGGCCACACGCGACTCGGTCATACCGGTCGATTGCGTCTCCGATACGATCCCGCAGTACATGTTTCTCCGCGCCATCGATGACCGGGGCGCGACCTCCAAGACCAAGTACCGTTCGTTCACGCGTCGCAACCATTGGCCCGATACCGAGATCCCGTCCAGTTTCGACCGCGTGACGGAGTACATCTCTTTGCCGCGGCTCTCCGGAGCGTACTCCGGCATCCGACTGAACTGGGACGGATCCGATAACCTCGACTTTCGTCCGCCGACGACTCCGGATCTGAGATTCCACTGGCGGGTGTTCGGACCGTACCCGTACATCGCCGACCATCCTCCGACTCTGGATGATACGCTGGGGATGGAACCGGTCTGGGAGTCCAGGAACCCGGATACCCTTCAGGGTGTCTGGGTGATCGACACAGCGACATACGTCTACAACCTCTGGCGTGTCGCCGACCGGCAGCCCGATCCACTCAATGACACGACACGGACGCGCTCCGGATGGTTCTCCATTGTTGTGCGGGCGCGGGATGACGCCTTCATCGCCGATGAGACACCGGCGATCGCCACGTTCAAGGCCATCTACCCCAAGTTCGAGCGCAAGGTGATGATGATCGACGACACGTGGTACGGCACGGATGCCCTCACCAATCCGTCGACCAAGTCGCAAGAGGCCTCACCCATGGCGAACCAAGCGTTCCTCGTGGAGATGCTTCAGGCCGCCTACAAACAGGCCGCCATCCAGACCGGCGAGCCGAATGCCCAGGCCGACACGCTCGAAGACTGGTGGTGGCGGAATGCCGGACCGCCGCCGGAACAGGACTGCCCTGATCCAAAACTGGTGCGCTGTGGTAACTACCTCTCGCTCGAGATGCTGGCGCAACATCGTCTCGTCATCCAGGTGAGCGATGATGTCATCGATCCGATCAGCCCGCCTTGGAAAAAGCCCAGCCTTCAGGCGGTGCTGCGTCGCTACCTGGACGCCGGCGGGATGCTCTGGATTATCGGCCGACACACGTTCATGCCCTTTACGGAGATCTGTCAGGGCTGTCCGTCGATGCTGATGGACCTGTGCAGTGAGACTTCTCCGTTCTACACGGGGCCGTTGTCATGTCAGTATTTCGACATCGAACAGATGTACTATCCGGGTTGGCAGCGGGTTGCCATTCCGATCAACCAGCAGGATCCATTGCCGCCGGCAAGCAACGATGAGTTCATTGGGGCGCGTCTGGTCGCGCCGGCCGGAACGGGTTTGCCGACGATGTTGGAGGTCGACCACGAGCGGATCGACAGCATGTATTTGCCGGCAACGTTCAAGGTGAACCTGTGTGGCTCCAAGAATTGCCTCGCTGCAGTCGGCGTCCCCGATGTCGATTTCTTGGTGCGCGGGGCGCGCTCGTCGCCGCTCTATGTATTCCAAAGCTGGCGTCCGCTCGGGCCGATTCCGCCTGGCGGCGGGGCGTCGTTCTCACACGAGAAGGTCGTGGCCGTCCGTATGGTCGGCCCCAGCAAATCGGCACCACTCTACAAGACGGCGTATTTCTCGTTCCCGATGTACTTCATCAAGCAGGAGCAGGCGAAAGAGGTCTTCATCAAGATGACCGAGTGGTTCTTCCTGCCCTTCAGCCAGTCGTAGTTCAATCGACAGATACTCACTTCGCGCCCCCGGGTGGCAGGCTGCCAACCCGGGGGCTTTCGTCTTCATCCGGCTGGTCACTGGCGGTCGGTGCTGATGCGGCGCAGAATAGCGATGGCAGGCGCGAAGTTCGAGTCGTGGTCCAACGCGGCTCGGGCATCGGCGGCGGCGGCGGCAGTGTCGCCTGCGGACAGGTAGGCCATCGCTCGGGTGGTCAAGTAGACAGGGTTTCCGGGCCCGAGGTGAACCGCCTGGTGTGCGGCCACCAGGGCCGAATCAACAGCACCCACTTGCAGGCAGGCCTGTGCGAGATTCGACCATGCTTGCGCCAACTGAGGATCGAGATTCACGGCGGATCTGAGTTCTGTTGTGGCATCGCGCCACACTCGGCGCATGCCGGCAATGACCCCACGGTTGTAGTGCGCGAGCGCCAGATCTCTGTGGAGATCTGAGACGCCAAGCAGCCGCGGGACATCGGGGCTGACATCCGCGCCGACGATGCGTCCCGGCGCATGGACGACGGTGGCGAACAACGAATCCGCCTCCTCCAACCGTCCCAATTCCATGGACAGCACTCCCAATAGGAGATGGGCGTCCGGACCGGACGTCGGATCGGTGGTCCGACGGAGCGTCTGGTAGGCGTCTTCCCGGCGGTTCTGGCTACGCAGAACGCGTGCCTTGCTCACCGCCGCGGGTAGAAAACGTGGGCTTGCCGCCAGCGCCTGTTCCAGCAGCAGCAGTGCTGTCGCCGTATCGGCCAGGTCCAGTCGGGCAACTGCCAGATTCGTCAGCGCCTCCGGCGATGCAGGATGCCGCTGCAGTTCGCGGCGGAAATCCTCAGCGGCCGAGTCGACAAGTCCGGCGCGGTAGTGGGCGGCGCCGCGTCCCATCCAGAGTCCGGGGTACCCCGGGTCGATGGCGAGCGCCGTGTCGTATGAGGCCAGAGCCGCGCTCGTCTGTCCCGATTCGAGTTGGATGTTCCCCAACGCCAGGTACGATCGCGGCAAAGACTCCGTCGGCAGGTCAAAGAAGTCGCAGCGGCCGACAAGCACCAGGGCCGGCACGATCACAGCCGCGGGGACCGCGGCGCGCCAATGCCGCCGGCGGAACCTGTCCCACAACCACGACAGCCCCGCCGCGGCCGCGCCGATCCAGATCGGCACGACCGGCAGGCGAAACCGGTCGCTGACGAAGAACGCCGCGACGGCTATTCCATATAGTATCGTCCATAGTAGAATCAGGCGATGCGGAAGTGAACTCCTCGCGGAGAACCAGCCGATGGCCCCGAATCCGACCAGCAGTCCGAAGGATAGGGGGAGAACAAGCAACACCGGTCCCCAGCGACTGAGGAACCAGCTCCGGCTCTGATTATTGGAGTACTCGGCATCCTGCCAAAACAGCAGCAACTTACGACCCAGGAGTCGGAGGGCCGCGGCGGGGGATTCGCGCCAGAATTGCCATCCCCGCCCGGTCCAGTAGCGGGAGACCTCGGACGGCTTGAGACGATGCCCGGCGGCCGTCTCGGCCGCCGCCGTGATCTCGGCGACCGTCCATGCGGTCCCCCAAGGCGGCATCGCGGCCGATACCCCATCGGCGCCGCGATGATTGCCGACGGCGAAATTGATGCCTCCCTGCCAGGCGATCCAGACCCGGTCGTGGCCGACCATGACGTTGCGGAGCGTCACCGGTGCGATCATCAGCGCCGCTGTCACTAGGAACAACGTCGTCCGCCCCAGTGCTGTACGCCAGTGGCGTTGACGGATCGGCTCGTGAACCAGCAACGCCAGCAACACGGGCACCGTGGCCAGCACCGTCGGTCGCGTAATCGCGGCAATGCCGGTCAGAGCTCCCGCGAGAGCAACGGCCCCGGCCCGTCTGTGCGCCGCGGCATGGAGACATGCCAACAGGAGAAACGGCGTGATGGAGAGCAGGAGGAAGTCCGAAAGGAGCTCGCCCTCATAGTAGATCGCGGTCGGATACAGCGCCGCCAACCAACCGGCGATCACGCCGACGCGGTCATTCCACAGTCTCCGGGCCAGAATGGCCGTCCCCGCAACTCCGACCAACCCGACAATGAACTGGATGCCGCGCACAACGAGCGGATCATGCCCCAACAGCCAATACACGAGGGCGAGCGCGTAGGCGTACAGCGGCGCACGGAAGAACGGACCTGAGCCCCACAGATCGCCCGCCGCGATCTGTTCAGCCCAGCGGTCGAAGTGCGCGGCATCGGCGATCGGATGCAGAAAGAACGGGTTGTCGCGAATCTGCAGCAGATAGACCACGCGAATCACCGCGCCGACGATCAGTGCGGCAGTCAGACCCAGCCGGAGATGGCGAGCGGCTGCCTTGGGCGACTCCATGATCGTCCAGTATACAATCGCGGTGCGGCTCCGTCACCGGGAATGGCGTCGGCGCTCTCCCCATGACCTGTCGCCCGAGTGCCGGGAATGTGAATTCGTCTGCACGGTGGCAGAGTCTCGCAGAGCTCGGGCGCGCTGCGCGCTGTTCGAACATGGGCCGCAAGCCGCTGATCAACTGCCGGATACCTGACGTCCAGAGCGGCGTTTCGGGCTAATGGACCGGGTCCCCAGTCCGGCAGGGGACTTGCGAATGGTGACGTCGGTGGTCTAAAACATGCTCACGAACCTCCGATTCGCGTCCGACGCTCAGTTCTTCCTCGCGCAATAACCCCTCCCAACCCATGGGGCCTGTAGGGTTTTTCGCCCCGGCCGACTCAATCGGCCGGGGCCTCCCCTATGCGACACAACAGAGTCTATCGACTCCTAGCCTCTTCCGTGTCACCCGTCTGGGTTCCTTTCGACTCTGGCGCGCGACGGCCCGCGATTCTGCAACGCCCTGCAAATCATGCAACACCGTGCCGATAGCTGTGGTCTGATGCAGTCGTGGGTGTTCGTGCCGTTGTGTGTGTTGTGCCAACCTAAGCGGCCGCAATCGCTTACGACGTCCTGGAAAAGAGGGGCCCATCTTCCCAAACATTGATTAGATTTTGAGCAGCGGCATTCCGCTTGCGCTCGAGTCTTGGATAGAATGAAAGTCGTCACGATCCCAGTCTTAGCGTCTCTGATGGCATGGTCGGCGTCCCTTGCGGCCGGGGAATTATCACCCCGCCAGTTGTCCGTTCTGACGCCGTCGTTGGTGTCGGCGCTTTCCCAGGCGTCATCGACGGCGACCTTTGATCTCCTGGTGGCGCCGCGCGGATCGCGCAAGTCGGGTGAAAAGCTCACGCTCGCCGCGTCGGCGTCGCGCAGTCTCGGTGAACGGCATGCCCGCGTCGGCGTCCTTCTTCACGATGAGGCCGTGCACACACAGTCCAGACTCACAGCCGCAATCGCATCGCTGCCGGGTCACGCCACGCTCATCAGCAGCTTCTGGATCACCAATGCCCTCCACGTCCGCGCCGACCTCCCCGCTCTACTCACCCTCGCCGAACGCGATGACGTTGCGGCGATTAGTCTGAATCCCGCGGTCGAGTTGATGCGGCCGGTTTCGGTCACCGATGCCACGGCGGCCGCTGTCGGTGCGCAGGAAAACCTGGCGGTCGTGGGCGCGCGTGCCCTTTGGTCGCGGGGGTTGACCGGACGCGGTCGGCTCGTGGCTTCGATCGATACCGGTGTGGAGGGGAGCCATCCGGCCTTGAAGGATCGCTGGCGGGGGATGCACGGTGACACGGCTGCCGCCTGGTTCGATCCCTTCCACACGCCAGTGCCGGCCGACAACAACGGCCACGGCACGCACGTCATGGGAATCGCCGTGGGGCGCGATGGCGCCGATACGATCGGCATGGCTCCGGATGCCGAGTGGATCAACGCCGCCGTGATCGACCGCGGGCGCTCTCTGTCGGCGACCTTTGCCGATATTCTGGCCGCACTGGAGTGGGTCGCCGATCCCGATGGTGATCCGGCCACGACAGCCGATGTCCCCGACGTGGTCTGCAACTCCTGGGGCGTCTCGCAACAGATCATCAATGCATGCGACTCGCTGTTCTTTGACGCCATCGATCATGTCGAGGCGATGGGAATCGTCTGCGTGTTTGCCGCCGGGAACGAAGGGCCATACTCGATGTCACTGCGCAATCCGGCCGACCGTGCGGTGTCGCCCACCTCGTGCTTCTCGATCGGAGCGGTCGACGCGACCACGCCCGTTCTCACTGTGCCTCCGTTCTCCAGCCGCGGTCCCTCGGCCTGCGATGGCGTCTCGGTCAAGCCGGAGTTGGTTGCCCCCGGTGTGAACATCCGCTCGGCCTACAAAGGGCAATCCTACAAGTTGATCAGTGGGACCTCGATGTCGGCCCCGCATCTGGCCGGGGCGGTGGCCCTCCTGCGCCAGTACAACCCGGACCTGACGCCGGAGGAGATCAAGACAGCCCTCATGGCGACGGCCCGTGATGTCGATCCGGTTGGTGAAGATAACGCCTCCGGGCACGGGATGCTGGACTTGGGAGCGGCGCTCGCCGCCCTGCCTGCGGCGGTGGCTCCGACCATCATTGTCGCCACGGTCGCGCCCGATGCGACCGGTGATCAGATCCTGGCGCGCGGCGAGACCGGTCCACTGGTCGTGTCACTGGTCGCCACCGGGGCGGAAGCCGCGCACGTTCAGGCCCGGCTCTGCTCTATGACTCCGGGTGTCATGTTGCCGGTAGACACGGCGCGCTTCGATACGCTTCCCGTGGGACTGACCGTCGACAACGCCTATGCCCCGTTCATCGTTTCCGTTCCGGCGGGCATGCGAGCAGGGGACTCGATCCGTTTCGAGTTGTCCCTGACCGGAGATCCGCACCTGGGGAACTGGGTCGACACATTTGCCGTGCCGTGTGGATTACCGGCGGGATCTGTGATCGAGCACGTCGGCGACGGCACAATGGGGATGTCGCTCTCGAACATCGGGCAGCTCGGACTCGGTCCCGGCTCAAGTCTCGATGCCGGCGGCTCGGGATGGCGCGCGCAACACTTCAGCGGCAATCTGCTCTACGAGGCGGCCCTGATGGTCGCGTCAGAGAGCGGCGGATTCGCCGATGCCTCGCGTCGGAGCGACGGGGGATCACCCTTCGATTTCTCGCCGGTGACGGGATCCCAAGGCGTTGCGGCGGCCAGTACTTCGACTCTGCAATTCGATGATAGTCGGGCCGCTTGGCCGGTTGGTGTGCTCGTATCGCCGTCGGCCGAGTACTGCCGCGACAGCAGTGGTGCTGAGTGCGTGACCGTGACTTGGACGATTCACAACCGCACGGCAGCGGTGATCCAGGGGCTGCAAATCGGGTGGCTTCTCGACATCGACATTCCGGGGGTCGGTGGAGCGATTGACGAACGCGTCCACCACGATCCTGCGTCCGGCGGCGTCTATCACGGTACCGACAACTCGGAGGCGGTCGCCGGTCTGACCCCGATCAATGCTGCCTTCTCGGCGCGTCGGTTCCTCGCCAACCCGTACGGCGGCAAGCTCGCGCTCACGGAGGCCGTGAAGCGAGGCGACATGGCGCCGGGGAGCTCCGAAGCGCCGACAACGGCAGGGGACTACCTGGCGGCACTGGCCACGGCGCCGGTCACTGTGAACGCCGGCGAGTCCCTGGTCGTGGCCGTGGCCTTCATTGTTGCTCCGAACACTGAGTCCTTCACAGAGGCATCAGGGACCGCCCGCGATCGCTGGCTGAGGACAAGCGGCATCGGTGACAATGGTGGCGACATCGAGCCTCCCCCATCCTTCGCCTTGGGTCACAACTACCCGAATCCCTTCAATGCTCAGACGACCATTCCGGTGACCATTGCGGGTTCCGGTGAGGAATCGGTGCGATTGGAGATCGTAGACGTTCTCGGACGGCATGTCACGACGCTGGTCGACGGCGTTCTCCCGAGCGGTCGGCATCTGCTCAACTGGGATGGCGGCAGTGGTCAGGGACGTGCGTTGGCGTCCGGGATCTATTTCGCACGGCTGACGATGGCCGGGCGGCCGGCCGAAATCCGCACGTTGGTCCTCCTCAAATAGAAGACCCGACGCGAATCCCGTTTTTCTGACCGACGATTTTCCCTACACTCCGGATCAGGGGTTGAGGCAAGGCTTACGCCTTGTTTCAGGGGTTCCTTGTTGGGATGGTGCGCGGCGTGCCGATGACGGTCTTGGCTTGGGTTGTGGGAATAGCGCTTCTGGCTGTCGCCCTCAAGTTGACGGTTCGTTGGGTAGAGCCACGTGTCGCGTTTCGTCCGCAAACAGGGGCTACGCCTCCTCCCCCAGGGTTCTCCTCGTTCTCAACGGCCACCGCGGACGGAGTCAGGATCACTGGGTGGCACTCACGCCTGCCGGCCACCGGTCCGGTCCTCCTTTACTTCTGTGGGAATGCGGGGAATCTGGCTGACCGTACGGAGTTGCTTTCGGCGGTCGCCCTCCACGGCCTGGGGGTGGTAGCTTTCAACTACCGGGGGACAGGCGAGTCCGACGGGAGCCCCTCCGAGGCCGGTGTGTACCTTGATGCCGAGGCGGCACACGCCTACATGACCGCATCGCTCGGCGTCGCGCCGCACAGGATTGTTCTCTGGGGGCATTCCATCGGCGGGGCGGTGGCCACTGAGTTGGCGACACGCCGGCCGTGTGCCGGGTTGATTCTGGAGGCCGCGTTCCGTTCCGCGGCGCGAATGGGGCAGCGCATCATGTTCGGTCTGCCGGTGGGGTGGGCCATGGACTACCGCTTCGACAATGAGGCCAATCTCGCGAAGCTCCACCTGCCGGTCCTGATCATGCACGGGACCGACGACAAAACGGTCCCCGTGGAAGACGCCTCGGTTCTGTTCGCTATCGCGATGGGAGTCAAGGAATTATGGCCGATTCCAGGGGGCAGGCACAACGATCTGTATCAGGTTGCCGGGGAGAACTTCTTCGACCGATTGGCGGCATTCAGTCAGCATGTGACTGAAAAGTCTCAGGAAGAGAACGTTGGGGCAGGGATGTGAAGAGATAGTTGTCTGTTGACAGTACACGGGCGTGGTGATAAATTTGGTGTTTTGTCTTTGGATGGGGAAGGGCAATTGATGAAGACGTACATTCCCAAGGCCGACAGCATTCAGCGCGACTGGTACACGGTCGACGTGGCCGATCAGGTTCTCGGTCGCGCCGCGGCGAGAATCGCCCGCGTGCTGCGCGGCAAGACAAAGCCGCAGTACACGCCGCATCTCGATGTGGGCGACTTCGTGATCGTCCTGAACGCAGCCAAAGTGCGGACGACCGGCGGCAAAGAGACGGAAAAGACCTATTTCCACTACTCGGGATATCCTGGCGGTGCGAAATGGGAAACGCTCGGGAAGCTGCGGGATCGCCGTCCGGAGGAATTGGTGCGCCGCGCTGTCCGCGGCATGCTGCCGAAGAACCGCCTCGGGCGTCGTCTGATACGCAAGCTGCACGTCTACGCGGGTGAGACGCACCCGCATGCGGCACAGAAGCCGCAGCCGTTGGTCCTGAGTTGACACGGTTGAGGGCGGAGCCGGGGCAAGACCACGGAAGAACCAAGAGAGAGCTGGAGGATACTTGGCGGTCGACACATTCTGGGCCACCGGCCGACGCAAAGAGGCGACGGCACGAGTCGGACTGCAAATGGGAACCGGACGGTTCGTCGTCAACGGTCTGACCCTGGACGAGTACTTCCATCGCGAGACGCTCGTGATGTTGATCGAGCAGCCGTTGCGGCTGGTCGAGGCCAAGGGGCAGGTCGACATCATCTGCTATGCGGAAGGCGGCGGAAAATCGGGCCAGGCGGGAGCTCTACGCCTGGGAATCTCCCGCGCCCTGCAGGCGATGAATCCGGATTGGCGACCGAAGCTCAAACGGGCCGGTTTCCTGGAGCGCGACGCCCGCGCGGTGGAACGCAAGAAGTACGGTCAGGTGAAGGCGCGTAAGCGCTTCCAGTATTCGAAGCGTTAGTCAGCGGCACCTGAACGAGGATGACAACGGAAGCCGTCGCGATGCGGCGGCTCTTGACACACACACGCCGAAATCATCCCGGGTCGGGCTTCCTGCCCGTGGGATGGTGACCAGCGGCGTGTGGTGGAGTTGGCCAGGCAACACAAAACCCATGTCACGAGGTGAACGTGCCCATCGAAGTCAAGGATCTGCTCGACGCCGGAGTGCACTTCGGCCACCAGACCAAGCGCTGGAATCCGAAGATGAAGCCCTTCATCTTCACCGCGCGTAACGGCATCTACATCATCGATCTGCGCAAGACGCTGATCTCGCTGGAGGCCGCCTGTCGCAAGGCGCGCGAGGTCGCCATGGAAGGACGGCCGGTCCTCTTCGTCGGCACGAAGAAGCAGGCCAAGGACGTGATCTCGGCCGAATCGCAGCGCTGCGGGCAGTTCTGCGTCACCGAGCGCTGGCTGGGCGGCATGCTGACGAACTTCACGACGATCCGCCAGTCGGTCAAGCGGCTCCGCGATCTGGAGACCATGCGCGAGGACGGCACCTTCGAGAAGCTCACCAAGAAGGAGCGCCTCAAACTCGAGAAGGAGATCGAACGGCTGGAGAAGGTCCTCGGCGGGATCAAGGACATGGGGCGTCTTCCCGGTCTGCTCTACGTGGTCGACACACGCAAGGAGCGCATCGCCGTCGCCGAGGCGAGCAAGCTGGGCATTCCCATCGTCGCCATCGTCGACACCAACTCCGACCCGGATCCGATCGATTTCCCGATTGCCGGAAACGACGATGCGATCAAATCGATCCGCCTGTTGACCGGTGCGGTCGCCGGCGCGGTGATCGAGGGCGCCGGCAGCCGGCGCAAGGACGTTGCGGATGAGGAAGTCAGGCCGGAGGCCGGTGCGATGGTCGGGGAACGCGCCTGGAGTGCGGCGGGCACCGATGAGGCCGGGAAGTGATCTTGGGACCGACGCACGGATCTGAAGGGCGTGTTGAAGAAGTTGACTGGGAGGGAATTCTGTCTGTCGGGCGGTTGCTTCGTCGTCCGCCGAGGCGGACTTCCTCGCAACGACAGCCAGCCGACCAAAAACTCACAACGTCATTGCGAGGAGGTGATTCGCGGTAGCGAACCACCGACGAAGCAATCTCCCGTTGTGGGAGAGCTTCTCTGACAACTCCTGAAGACCTGTGACACAAAGACTTCTGCGTGAGAGGGGAACGATGTCGATATCGGCTGCCGATGTGAAAGCGCTGCGGGAACGAACCGGCGCCGGCATGATGGATTGCAAGAAGGCCCTCAGTGAAAGCGGCGGGGATCCGGAACGGGCGATCGCCTACCTGCGGGAGAAAGGTCTGGCACGCGCCGCCGGCAAGGCCGGACGGGCCACTAAGGAGGGGCTGGTTTTCGCATACATCCACCCGGGCGACAAGTTGGGTGTCTTGGTGGAGATCAACTGCGAAACCGACTTTGTGGCGCGCACCGATGAATTCCGGCAACTGGCCAAGGAGATCGCTATGCAGGTGGCCGCCGCCAATCCGACCGCGGTGCGGCGCGAGGAACTCGATTCGGCGCTGGTCGAGAGCGAGCGGCAGATCTACCGTCAACAGGCGATCAATGAGGGGAAGCCGGAGAAGATCCTCGACAAGATCGTCGACGGCAAGCTGGAGAAATTCTATGCCGAGTCCTGCCTTCTGGAGCAGGCCTATGTCAAGGACCCGGACAAGAGCGTGGGCGACCTGGTGCAGGGGATGATCGCGCGGCTGGGTGAGAACATGGTCGTCAAACGTTTCGTCCGTTTTCGCCTCGGCGAGTAGTGGCGGATCGCGGAGCCGTCATGAGCGGTGGCGATGCCGCCCATAGCGCACGGG
Source organism: Candidatus Zixiibacteriota bacterium (assembly GCA_040752595.1). Taxonomy (NCBI): domain Bacteria; kingdom Pseudomonadati; phylum Candidatus Zixiibacteriota; species Candidatus Zixiibacteriota bacterium. Next base: position 111,270 of record JBFMGX010000005.1, on the reverse strand, counting down.
GCCGGTTCACCTCAGGTGGGTTTCATCGCATTCTGCTGAAAGTCTCCGGCGAAATCCTGGCCGGGCCCACCGGTTGGGGAATCGACCTGGAAATCCTCGGTTCGCTGGCCGGGCAGATCAAGTCCGTCCGCGACCGGGGTCTTGAGGTCGCGGTTGTCTTGGGCGGCGGCAACATCTACCGGGGTGTCGCCACGGCGGCGCGGGGGATGGATCGCGCCGTGGCCGACCAGATGGGGATGCTCGGCACCGTGATCAATGCCCTGGCGATGCAGGATGCGCTGGAGAGAATCGACGCCGCGACGCGGGTGCTGACGGCGTTGCCGATGGCATCGGTAGGCGAACCGTACATTCGCCGCCGGGCGACGCGTCACCTCGAGAAGGGACGGATCGTGCTCCTGGCGGCGGGCACAGGCCATCCCTACTTCACGACCGACACGGCGGCCGCCCTGCGGGCCCTGGAGATCGGTGCGGATGTGATCCTGAAGGGGACCAAGGTCGACGGCGTCTATTCCGCGGACCCGGTGATTGACAAGACCGCGACGCGCTTTGAATCGTTGACGTTCACCGAGGCCTTGACGCGTCGGCTGCGGGTGATGGACGCCACCGCGCTTTCGATGTGCATGGACCACAACATACCGATCATCGTGTTCGATCTGACCGGTGAGGGGAATCTCGGTCGCGTCGTCGCCGGCGAGCCCCTGGGCACGGTCGTCACGCCCCAGTGACATCGCCTCGGAGTCCGTTCCCGGGGATACAGTGTATCACGAATGGGAGTGCGAAGGTGTGGTTGATGCCGTCGATCCCGCGACGTGTTGACAAGAACCCCGTTTCGCAGCGCCGGGTGCCCCCACCCGGCGCAAGTGTCTGTGCACCGGCGGTGGAGAGTGGGGACCGGACCGCTCAGATTGCCCATCGGCGCGTGTCTCTGACGGTTGCCGATGGGGCGTTTTGCCTTGCCGATTCCCCGCGTGGGCACATATTTTTCGCCGGGTGTCAGTTGCGTGCTGTTGAAGGTCGAACGATTACCGGGAGGGTGTGATCATGGCCATATCCGCCGCCACCATTAAAGCCGATGCCAAGGACCACATGCAGAAGGCCGTTGCGGCCATCAGACGGGAACTGGGCACGATTCGCACCGGCAAGGCGAGCGTCGCGCTGTTGGACACCGTTCGCGTGACCTACTACGGCAACCCGACCCCGCTCAATCAGGTCGCTTCGCTCTCGGCACCGGAACCGCGACTGCTGTTGGTCCAGCCGTGGGAGAAACCGCTGACCGGTGAAATCGTAAAGGCCATTCAGAAGGCCGAGTTGGGCTTCAATCCGGTGGTCGAAGGGAACCTGATCCGCATCCCGGTGCCGCCGCTGAACGAGGAACGACGCCGGGACATGGTGAAGCTGGTCAAGAAGCACGCGGAAGAGGGACGGGTGGCCATCCGCAACATCCGCCGCGACGCCAATGACCATCTCAAGAAGGCGGAGAAGGACAAGATCGTCTCGGAGGATGAACACCATCGCGCCACCGAGGAAATCCAGAAGTTCACGGACGAGTTCATCGCCGAGATCGACAAGCTCGTGACGGCGAAGGAAGCGGAAGTGATGGAGGTCTGAGGAACGGATGTCGAAGGTCGCGACCGGCCAACGCTGTCTGCCAACGACGGGATCGTCGACCGACGATCTTTTGCGGTGCGTCCTGGCGGGACCCCACCCGGTCCCCCGGCATGTGGCGATCATCATGGACGGCAATGGTCGCTGGGCGCAACGTCGTGGTCTGCCGCGTTCGGCCGGGCATCGTGCCGGCGTCGGCGCCGTCAAGCGCGTCGTCATGGCGGCGGACGAAGTGAAGATCGCCGCCCTGACCCTCTTTGCCTTCTCGACCGAGAACTGGGGACGGCCCAAACGCGAGATCTCGGCGATCATGCGTCTGTTGTACGAAACGACCAAGCGCGAGCTGCGTGAGTTGGCCGAGCAGAACGTGCGCCTGATCACGACCGGAGATATCGATGCCCTGCCGCCGTCGCGACGGGCGGCGGTCACGGAGGCGATCGAGCGGACGCGTGAGAACACGGGGCTGGTGCTGAATCTGGCGCTCAACTACTCCGGCCGGACCGAGATCCTGCACGCCGTCCGGCAGATTGCGGCCAAGGTGCGGGATGGTGTGATCGACCCCGAGGCGATCGACGAACAGATCTTCACGCGCTTTCTGCAGACCAACGGGCTCCCTGATCCAGACCTCCTCATCCGCACCTCGGGTGAGCGTCGGCTCTCGAATTTCCTGCTCTGGCAGACATCCTACACCGAGTTGTATATCACCGACACGCTCTGGCCCGATTTCGGCCGCGAGGATTTCCTGCGCGCGGTTCTTGACTACCAATCACGCGAACGCCGCTTCGGCCTGGTCACCAAACCGCGCGGTTGAGGTGGTTGTTGGGTCAGGTTGAGCCAGTCGCCAAGTCACAGGCCTTCATGGGAGGGCGAGGCTCCTGCCGAGCAGGTCTTCATCACCGCAGACGAGCCCGGCTCAGCGGGAGCTTCGCCCTCCCGAACACTGGCCATCCCCTCAGTCGCCAGATGCGCTAGATGCGTGCCTTCTTAATCCGTCTCTTGGTCGCCATTGTGGCGATCCCCGCCCTCCTCTGGATCTTCCATCAGGGGGGATGGTGGCTGCGGGGTCTGGTGGCCGTCCTGATCGTGCTCGGGGTCCACGAAGCCGGAAAGCTGGCACAAACACTCGGGGGTGGATTCCCCGTGAGTCTGACCGCCGTAATCGCTCTGGCGGTGCCTGGGTCTGTCCTGCCGGAGTCAGTACCATGGGTCGTCTGGCTGGTCGCGGTCCTCTTGGTCGCTGCCGCTCCCGCGATCTGGCGCCGTGACGCCAGCCGGGCAGCGCTGGGCGCAGCGGCACAGATCATCGCGACGATCTGGATCGGGCTCGGATTCGGAGCTTGGGTGATGCTGCGTGATGTCGGTCCCGCTGCGGGATTCTCTTGGCTGATCTTCCTCTTTGCCAATCTCTGGATCGGCGACACGGCGGCCTACCTCTTCGGCGTTTGGTTGGGCAAGGCACGACTGGCACCCGTCATCTCCCCCAACAAGACCGTTGCGGGTGCTGTCGCCCAGGTCGCGACGTCAGTCGTGATCGGATTGTTCTATGTTTGGCGGGAGTGGATTGATGCCCCCGCCATCCTCGTGATTGCGGCCGCGATCATGATCGCCGTCGTGGGACAGATCGGCGACCTGTTCGAGTCAATCTGGAAACGGGCGGCGGGCGTGAAGGACTCCTCGGCCCTCATCCCCGGCCATGGCGGCGTGCTTGACCGTTTCGACTCCGCCTTGTTCGCAGCTCCCGGACTTCTCGCTTTCCTGCGTCTGTGGGGCATTTCCGGCTGACGGACGACCACGCGATGACGGACCCGTCTGCGCCTACGATCCGCGGAGTACGGACACCACTCGACTATCTGTTCTTTCTCCGGCCGGTTCTTCTCCCTCCGGTATGGACGACTGCCCTCCTGGGAACGGTCGGTGTCGTTGATCCCGGCCGGATGCCCGCGTGGCGCTGGCTCGTCTTCTTCCTCCATCTGACATGTCTGGCTGGGGGCATCTACACCCTGAATCAACTCTGTGACATTGACTCTGACCGGCGCAACCGCAAACTGCTCTTCCTTCCCGAAGGCATCATCCCGGTTCGGGGAGCATGGATCTTCACCGTCGCACTCGATCTGGCGGCGCTCGCCTTGTCGGTCGTCTTTGGTCTCTGGTATCCGGCTCTGACTGTCGTGGGCATATCGATGGGCATTGCGTATTCCGTCGGACGTCATGCTTGGAAGAACCATCCTTGGGCGGGTCTTTTGGCGAATGCCGTGGGGCATGGTTCGCTGATCTTCCTTTTCGGTCGGGCGGCGGTCGGCGAGCCACCGATCATCTCGTGGCAGGCCTCGGTCCCATATCTCTTCGCAGTCGGTGCGGTCTACCTGGCAACGACCGTCCCGGATCGCGACGGGGACAGATTCTCAGGGAAGCTGACGGCGGCAGTCGCGCTGGGCGCCCACCGAACAATGAACTTGGCCTCTCTGCTGGTCGGCGCCGCCACAATGATGGCATGGGTGCTCGAAGACGACCATCTGTTCGGAGCCGCCCTCGTAGCGCTGCCATTCTTCATCTGGAGTGCGGCGAGAAGAGGCGAACTCGCTACCGGGGCGGCGAAAGCGGCCGTCGCCGCGCTCTCGATGGCCGCCGTGGTTGCCTACCCATACTACCTGATCTTGCTTGTGGCCGGATTCTGTCTGACCCGTCTTTTTTTCCGCTGGCGCTTCGGAATGACCTACCCCACTTTGCATGCGGGGAACTGAAGAAGGGGGTAGGGGAAATGGAACAGGCCAGGCCAACGAGGCCGTCGCAGACACGGCGTCGTCGCGGCGTGTTGTATCATGCCGCGGTGACCGGCGCGCTTGCCGCTCTCAGTCTGTCGTGCTCGCCGTATCCGATCTACAACACATCACCGTCCCGCGGGGATCAACCGGCCGCCGCGAGCACCGATGATGCCACCAACACAGATGCAGATGACATGCCGGCGGTGGCCGACAGTCGGGCGGTCGATCCCCGCGTCTTTGCACGCGTCGCCGAGAGGTACGTCGGTTCACCCTATAAGCGGGGAGGCAGTGATCGCTACGGCATCGATTGTTCGAATCTGGTGAGCGTCGTCTACCGCGAATACTCCGGCACGCGGGTGCCCTCCTCCACGCGGGGCCTGTATCATCTACCCCGGATCGTCACACCCGAGAACCTGGCGGTTGGCGACCTGGTCTTCTTCGACCTCGGTTCGCGGGCGCCTTCGCATGTCGGCCTCTACATGGGGGAGCGGCGGTTTCTCCATGCCTCCGAGACCGAGGGAGTGATCATCACGTCGTTGGATGCGCCACCGTATCGCGACGCCTATGTCGGGGCGCGACGCGTCCTTTCCGCGCTGCGCAGCCAGGAGCAATAACGCGCCGAAGACGGACATGAGTTGCAGTTGTAGGTCAGGTGCCCTCTGCACCTGACAGGATCGCAGGAGCGCAGGGCTCCTGCGCTACAGTCCCACGACCCTGAGGCGCTGGCCATTCCACACGATTTCGACCAGTCTCACGTACAACCGCACGAACGCGCATGGCCAGCCTGCAGGACAAACTCGCGATTCTCCCCTCACAGCCGGGCGTCTACCTCTTCAAGGATGAAGAGGGGACGATCCTCTACATCGGCAAGGCCAAGAGTCTGCGCAGCCGCGTGCGCTCGTACTTCCGCGAGAGCGGTCCCGATCATCCCCGGACGGAGCGCCTGCTGGGAAAGGTCACCGATTTCGACATCCTTTCCACCGATTCCGAGATTGAAGCGCTGATTCTCGAAGCGAACCTCATCAAAGAGCACAAGCCGCGCTACAACGTCTCGCTGAAGGACGACAAGCGCTACCCCTACATCAAGGTCACGTCCAACGAACCGTTCCCACGCATGCTGGTTGTGCGGCGTCTCCGCAAGGACGGGTCGCGCTACTTCGGCCCCTATACGGATGTGAAGGGGATGCGGCAGACAATCAAGATGCTGGGACGGGTGTTCCAGATTCGCGCCTGCAACCTGATCATTCCGTCGCCGACCCGTCGTCGATACCGTGTCTGCCTCGACTACTACATCAAGCGCTGCCCCGGCCCCTGCGAGGACAAGATCACCGCGGCCGGATACCGGCAGTTGATCGATGCCGCCTGTCTATTCCTCGAAGGAAAGGAAGGGCGGCTGATCGACGAGTTGACGGGGCGGATGAACGAGGCCGCCGAGGCGATGCGCTATGAGGAAGCGGCGCTGTGGCGGGACAAGCTGCGCGCCGTACAGTCGGTGCGTCAGAAGCAAAAAGTGGCGGCCGATCAGATGGTCGATCGCGATGTCCTGGCGCTGGCGCGGTCGGAGCGGACGGTGGCGGCTGTGGCGTTACAGGTCCGTGATGGCCTTCTGATCGGACGGCAGACATTCCAACTGTCCGCCGGCACCGATGACGCCGATGCCGACGTGCTGGCGGGATTCGTCAAACAATACTACCTGAACTCACCGGCGATTCCCGATGAGATCTACTTTCCGGAGCACTGCACCGACGAGGAGTTGATCGCCGCGTGGTTGTCGCGCGACCGCCCACGGGCGGTGCGCCTGTTGGTGCCGCGTCGCGGGGAGCGGCACGAGCTGCTGGAAATGGCGGTGACCAACGCCCGGCTGTCGCTCAATGAACTCCTGACACAGAAGGCCGCCGCCGCTGTCCAGATCCCGGAGAGCATCTATGTGTTGCAGCGCGATCTCCGTCTGGCGGTGCCGCCACGGTCGATCTGTGCGTTCGATGTCTCTAATCTCGGGGAGACCGACCCGGTCGGCGCACTGGTCTACTTCCGCGACGGCAAGCCGTACAAGCGCAACTACCGGCATTTCAAGATCAAAACCGTCGTCGGTCGCAACGACTTCGCGATGATCGGCGAACTCGTGTCCCGGTACTTCGCCGATCTGGTGGAGACGGGGAGTGAATTCCCCGACCTCGTGCTGATCGATGGCGGCGTGGGGCAATTGGGAGCCGCCACGCGGGCCCTGGAGACTCTGAATATCCCCGAGATTCCGGTGATCGGACTGGCCAAACGGCTGGAACAGGTGGTCCTGCCTGGCGGCGAGTCGGGCACAGGTCCCGTGCTTTCCATTCCGAAATCCTCGCCATCACTGCGCCTGTTGCAGCGCATCCGCGACGAGGCGCACCGTTTCGCCGTCGGCTTCCAGCGCGAGCGGCGCAAGAAACGGGTCATCCAGTCGGAGCTCGACGCTATCCGTGGGATCGGTCCGGCGCGACGCCAGGCGCTGTTGTCCCGGTTCGGATCGGTGGCCGCCGTCGCCGCGGCCTCGGTGGAGAGCTTGCGAACCGAGGGTGGACTGAGCGAAACGCTGGCGCACGCGGTCTGGGCGCACTTGCATCCCGCCGCGACGACCTCCGCCAATGGGACCGATTCGACCAATGACGAAAGCAGTTGATTCCGGCGCCTGCTGATCGCAATTTCCCCGTCACCAGTGGCGCGACGAGGCGATATGCGACCCTTACCGCCCGCATTCTACCGGCGTCCGACTCTGGAGGTCGCGCGCGATTTGCTGGGGCGACGATTACTGGTGGGCGGCAACGGTCGACTCTGTGGTGGACGCATCGTGGAAGTCGAGGCCTATATCGGCGAAGCCGATCCTGCCTGCCACGCGCACCGGGGGCTGACCCATCGCAACCGCATCATGTATGGCCCACCCGGTCGGGCATATGTCTACTTCACCTATGGCAACCACTGGATGCTGAACTTCGTCACCGAGCGCGAGGGGTTTCCGGCTGCCGTGCTCATTCGCGCTCTCGAACCGGAGTTGGGTCTGCCGGCGATCCGCCGTCGCCGCCGGGTCTCGCGCGACCACGATCTGACCAATGGTCCGGGGAAACTCACGGCGGCGTTGCGCATCAACGGCGCCGACAACGGCGCATCGCTGCAGGGGCCGCGCCTGTTGGTCGGCGGGGCAGATGACAGAGACCAGGCAGTGGCCCGCAGTGGCCGGATCGGTGTGGATGCCGGCGCGGACATCCCCTGGCGTTTCTATCTGGCGGACAATCCTTGGGTCTCCCACCATCATCGCGGTCACACGCCCACACGGAACAAGGCGTGTCATGACATATTGATAAGACAGGAGCTGCCAAAATGCCGATGAAGAGCACCGACATTCCGGTCTCGACGTTTCAGAGCGCGATGCGCCAGTTCGACGACGCCGCCAAGCTGCTGAAACTCGATCCGGGGCTTCTCGATGTGATCAAGAGGCCCCGACGGTCGATTATTCTCGAGTTGCCGGTGACGATGGACGATGGGTCGTTGCGGATCTTCACCGGGTACCGTGTCCAGCATTCGGTCATCCGCGGCCCGGGAAAAGGGGGGATCCGCTATCATCCCGGCGTGACCTTGGATGAAGTGCAGGCGCTGGCGGCGTGGATGACGTTCAAGTGCGCCGTCGTCGGCATTCCCTTTGGGGGTGCCAAGGGCGGGATCACCTGTGACCCCCACAAGATGTCCAAAGGGGAGCTGGAACGTCTGACCCGGCGCTATACCGCTGAGTTGATGGATGTCATCGGACCGGACCGGGATGTGCCGGCTCCAGATGTCAACACCGACCAGCAGATCATGGCATGGGTGATGGACACCTACAGCATGCACCAGCGTCGAACCGAGACCGCCGTCGTCACCGGCAAGCCGATCGCGATGGGAGGGTCCCTGGGACGTCGCGAGGCGACCGGTCGCGGCGTGCAGTTCTGCGTGCGGGCGATGGCCCGGCACCTGCGTCTCCCGCTCAAGGGGTTGAAAATCGTCGTGCAGGGATTCGGCAACGTGGGTTCGGTGGCCGCTGATCTGCTGGCGAAGGATGGGTGCACGATCACGGCCGTGGGCGATGTGAACGGGGCCGTGTACAACAAGAACGGTCTGTCGTTGCCTGCCCTGTTGGAGCATATGTCCAGCAAGGGGACGGTTGTCGATTTCAAGGGTGGCAGGCCGGTTGCATTGGATCAACTCCTCCTGCTGGATTGCGATGTTCTCATTCCAGCGGCGCTGGAGAACGTGATCACCCGCAAGAACGCCGCCAAGATCAAGGCCCGGATCATCGCGGAGGGCGCCAATGGTCCGACCACTCCGGAGGCGGATACGATCCTGAACAAGAAAGGCGTGTACGTCATTCCCGACATTCTGTGCAACGCCGGGGGGGTGACTGTCTCCTACTTCGAGTGGGTTCAGGATCGGATGGGGTACTTCTGGGATGAAGAGGAGATCAACCACCGACTGGAAGTGATCATGAACCGTTCATTCCACGATGTCCTGAAGTTGGCGACTGAATACAACACATCGTTGCGGGTCGCTGCCTTCATGCTGGCGATTCGACGCGTGGGCGAGGTGATCGCGTGGCGGGGGCTGTACGCGTAAGCGATTCGGGGTACGTCAATTGGTGATGGAGATTCATCGCCCATGAATTCGAATGCCCACCCCCACGCTGCCCTATCCCCCACAGAGGAAAGGGGACTGATTACCTCTCCCTCCGGGAGAGGTCGCTTGGACCGAAGGTCCGAGCGGGTGAGGGATCTCCGTCGGGTCCGCTTCTCGCTGGATGACAGATGACCGATCCGACCTTCCTGATCATATTCCTGCCGGTCTTGCTGTTCTCGCTGACCTTTCATGAGGCAGCGCATGCATGGATGGCGGCCCGGTTGGGCGATCCGACGGCTCGCCTGCTCGGCCGCCTGACGCTCAACCCGCTGCCCCATCTGGACATCTGGGGCACGCTCATGCTGGTGCTGTCGGGGTTCCGCTTTGGCTGGGCCAAACCGGTCCCAGTCGATGTCCGACGCTTCGACAATCCCAAACAGGGGATGTTCCTGACCGCCTCCGCGGGACCGGCGTCGAATCTCCTCCTCGGCTTTGTCTGCGGGCTGGTCATGCGGGTCATGATCGCCAATGGATGGGGGAGCGGCGCCTCCGCGGGTCTCTATCATGCCTTTGGACAGATCGTGGGCATGGGACTGATCATGAACCTGTCTTTGGCATTCTTCAATCTGATTCCGCTCCCCCCTCTGGATGGTTCGAAGATCCTGTATGGGTTGGCGCCGGCTGAGTGGGAAAGCGGCCTCTGGCAACTGGAGCGCGTCGGTCCGATGGTGCTGATGCTGATCATCTTCGTCGGGTTTGTCGCCGGTTTCTCGCCGATCTGGATGGTCGTCGGCCCGTTGGTGAGTCTGGCCGCGCGCATGTTCTCCGGACTCCCCCTCGGCGTCTTGTATGGCATGATGCAGGCGTGAGGAACACGCTGTCTTCCCGTCCCACCTGAGGCGCTTCGTGCTTGCCGCTACCAAACAGAGGGCGCTGTTGTCGGCGGTCCTGGTCATGCTCATGTCGATCATGACGGGCTGCGGTGCCTCCCGCAGTCTGATCGTTCCGAAGGGCGGCGGGCATGTTCTGACCCGACTCGATGTGAGAGCGCAGATGGTACAATCGGCGGCGTACCGCGTCCGATGGCGCGCGATCGGCACGCCACCGCACGCCGAGTTCTTTCTCGATATCGCTTACAGGGCTCCCGGGCGATTCCGTATCGCGGCGACCGGGCCTTTTGATGTGCCGGCCTTCACGGCCGTTGTCTTGGGGGATGATTTCTGGTTCGTCGACCATCGCGACGGGCGCCTGGTCTCTGATCGTCTCGCCAACCTCGGGAACTACCAGATGCCCATGGCGGAGTTCTTCTCAAGCTCCTGGCGGGATCTGTTTTCCGGCGGATGGGGAGGCGGGGATGTCGTCGGCGAGTTGATGACTTCCGGATCAGAGGAATACAGCGCCGCGACCACGTATGCCGACTGGCACGTGCGCTGGGATCGCCGGCGGGAGGCCCCCAAGTTCATTCGGGCCGTCGATCCTGTCGATGATAGGCGCGTCCTCGCCGAGATATGGTTTGACCGGTTCTCCGACGAGTTCCCCTTTTGGCTACTGAAGGAACTGCATGTCCGAGGTGAGGAGAAGGGGGGAGAGCACCGGTGGAAGATCATCCGCCAGGAGTACAACTTGCCGCTGCCGGACAAGATGTTCACCCCTCTCAGTGAACCGGGTGGGCCCAGCCACATGGGTTATTGAAGCCCTGGTCCTTGGACTGGACGAGGGACATCCGCGACCAGAATGGGATGAAACCCTGGGATCCTCCTCGCATTTAGGCAAGCTCGGGAGCCGACTTTGACACTGTTGCGGGGCTCGGGCGCTTGGTCTTATCCGGCTGCGAGAATTCCCTTGACGCGATTCCACCGGTTCGATAGCTTTCCGCAACTTTTTGGCGGGTGGGCACTTCAACAAGTGCCTCACCGTGCCGATAGCGATGGTGGGGTCAGGGGGAAACAGTGGGGGCGCCGGTGTCGATGTGGCGGCCCCGTTTGCGCTTCGACTTGGGACTTTGTGATCACTCCTGAAAGGAGGAGGGATGAAACGCAGTCATAGTTGGTGTCTCGGCTTGGTCGTTCTAATCGCGGTGGCGCCCTTTCTGGCCGGTTGCGCCTTCCAATGCCCGACGGTCGACGAGGGGAAGCCGGAGCCCGGCGTGACGCCGCAAGCCCAGGGTGGTGGTGGCGTCGATGTCAGTCGGCTGGAGAACAAGATCAAGGATCTGGAGCAGAGACTGGCTGCGAATGAGAAACTGGCAGACCAGGCCAATACGACCGCCGAAAAGGCGCTGAAGTGCTGCCGCAAAGACTACACGATCCTCATGACGGAGGAGATCTACTTCAATTTCAACAAGTACGACATTCGCCCGGAAGATTATGCCGCGCTGGATCGGGTCGCCGAGAAGTTGAAATCCGACCCGGATCTGATTGCGGAGATGGGCGGGTACACCGACTCCGTTGGCACGGCCGACTACAACATAGTGCTGGGGCAGAAGCGTGCCGACGCCGCCCGGACGTATCTGGTCAGCAAGCACAACATCAACTACGGCCGGTTGGCGATCCGCACGTTTGGACGGGAAGCCGCTGCCAATGCCCCCAGTGCCGATGTCAACAAGCGTCTGAGGGACCGGCGCGTGACGATCGACGTTCTCGGGTACGCCCAATAGGAAATCGCCACTGCTCGAATGACATCGACGGGCGGGTCGGAAGTCGGCCCGCCCGTCCTGTTGTTGTTGTGCCGTCGAATGCCGCACACGACTGCGGTGGCATGACAGACGCCCGGTGCACAGTCGCGTGACGACCTTACAGCGGCTTCTCGTCGATGTGCGTCAGAGTGTTGCGCTTGAATGTCAGGGTGACAAGAACTCGTTCCAAGACGGCCTTTGTCGACGAGATTCCGCCGGTCGCGCCCCGCAAGTGCCGTCGTTCATAGACCCAGACTTCGGTCTCAGGATCATCGCGCGCCGTGGTGGTATCCCGTGGCTCTCCCCAAGCCTGACGTACCTCTTGGCTGGTCATGCCCACGCGGACCTCCCCTACGGGTTGCTCCCCTCCCGTGCTCTCGGGAGCCGGCCGAGGTGGGCCTTTGTGCCGCCGGGGATGTGTCGATGAACATGAGGGCAAAGCCCCAATCGCAAGGGCAACCAAAGCCACGGCGATCAGCACTCGTCTTGCCATGTGCCCTCCCTGACCGTGACAACATGTGGAACCCCTTCGGGCTTGGCCAGTAAAAACGTACCAATGCGGCAGGACGCCGCGTGGGCGTGCAGTCACAACTGTTTGAATATCAATACGTTGCGTCGACATGACGGGCATGGCCCGTGACCTGCTTGGTACCAGAAATGACTTGCTTTTGTGGAAACTTGAAGGCAGAATCCCGGCCTTGGGTCTGTGAGCTCCAGTACTGATGCGGCGATGATAGAAGTCAAGAACCTGACGAAGAACTACGGCCCCACGCGCGCCTTGGACGCCGTGAGTTTCACCATCCCCACCGGCGAGGTGCTGGGGTTCCTCGGGCCCAACGGGGCGGGGAAGACGACGGCGATGAAGATCATCACCTGCTTCATGCCGCCGACCGATGGCCAGGTCCTGGTCGATGAACTCGATGCCCTCGAGCACTCCCTGGAAGTGCGCCGCAAGATCGGGTATCTGCCGGAGAACAATCCGCTCTACACCGACATGAACGTGCTGGACTATCTGGTCTTTGTCCAGCGGCTGCGTGGTATACCCTTCTCCGAGCATGCCGGTCGCAACCGCCGCATGGTGGAGATGTGCGGTTTGGGGGAGGTCGTGCGCAAGGACATCGGCGAGTTGTCCAAGGGGTACCGGCAGCGTGTTGGGTTGGCGCAGGCGATGGTCCATGACCCTGAGATCCTGATCTTGGATGAACCGACCGTGGGGCTGGACCCGAATCAGATTGTCGATATTCGCGCCCTGATCAAGGAGCTGGGACGCGCCAAGACGCTCCTTCTCTGTACGCACATCCTGCCCGAAGTTGAAGAGACATGCGACCGCGTGCTGATCATCAATCGCGGGCGAATCGTGGCGGACGGTACGCCACAATCATTGCGGGCGGCGGCCCGGGGGCAGGAACGTCTGTTCGTAGAGATCAGAGGACCACAAGATCAGATCCGAGCGGCACTCGAACAGCTTCCCGGGGCGGCTCGGGTTTCGGTCCCTGAGCGGGCGGGCGCGGATGATGGAGCTCCGCGCTTCGTGATCGAGACGGGCGGCGGGATTGATCTGCGTGAAGCGGTCTTCTCGATGGCCCGCGATCGGAACTGGATCTTGCTGGAGATGCGGCGGGAGGCGGTGCGTTTGGAGGATGTGTTCCGGCAACTGACCGCCGGTTGAGGGATTTAGCCGTTGCGATTGGTGTCGCGGTAGTTATGTTCGCCAACATCTGGACATTCACGCTGAAGGAGCTCAAGAGCTTCTTCAATTCGCCGGTGGCGTACGTCATCCTGACCCTCTTTCTGCTGATCGGCGGGTGGTTCTTCTCCGCGGGGCTGTTTCTGATCGGTCAGGCGGACATGCGCGATCTGGCCACGGTCGTCTTTCCGCTGGCTTTCCTGTTCTTCATCCCGGCCATCACCATGCGGTTGATCGCCGAGGAAAAGAAGAGCGGGACACTGGAGCTTCTCGTTACGCTGCCCGTCCGCGACGTCGAAATCGTCGTGGGCAAGTATCTGGCCGCGCTGGGACTTCTGGCCTCCGCGCTGCTCTTGACGTTCTCCTATCCGCTGACACTGTCGATCTTGGGCGATCCCGATGGGGGCGCCGTGGTCGGTGCCTATCTCGGTCTGATACTCCTCGGCGGAAGCTACCTGGCGATCGGCACCTTCACATCCGGCCTGACGCACAATCAGATTGTCGCCTTCATCACCGGGTTCGTGATCATCTTTGCCCTGTTCATGCTCGACAAGGTGCTGGTCTTCTTCCCCGGACCGGTGGCATCGGTTCTGGAGTACCTGTCGGTGAGCTACCATTTCGAGAATGTCGCCCGCGGCGTCGTCGATACCCGTGATCTGATCTACTTCCTGTCGCTGATCGCGGGGTTTCTGTTTCTGGCGGTGCGTTCCTTGGAGGCCCGTCGTTGGAAGTAGCCGTCGGGTGAGTTGAGAGAGAACAGGATGGCGGTTTCGAAGAACCTACGAAAGGGTCTGGGGACGTTGACCTCGGTCCCGCTGGTCATCGCCAGCGTGATCGCGCTCAACCTCATCGGCGTCTTCGTCTTTGCGCGGTTTGATCTCACCGACGCCAAGCTTTACTCCCTCTCCGAGGCGTCGCGACGGTTGGCGGAGTCGCTCGATGATCCGATCGTCGTCAAGCTCTATTTCTCCGATGACCTTCCCGCCCCGTACAATGCCAATGCCCGCTATTTGAAGGATCAGTTGGCCGAGTATCGCGTCTACTCCGGCGGCAACCTGCGCTATGAGTTCATCGATCCGATGAAGACAGACCGCGAGCGGGAGGCCCAGGCCTTGGGCATCCCGCCGATGCAGGTCAACGCCTACGAGAAAGACAAGATCGAACTGAAAAAGGTCTACATGGGGGTGGCTTTCCTCTATGAGGACAAGCGCGAAGTCATCCCCGTGGTACAGTCGACCCGGAACCTCGAATACGAGATCTCCAGCGCCATCCAGAAGGTCACGGCGAAGACCTTGCCGACGATCGGCTTTCTGACCGGTCACGGTGAGACCGATCTGGCGTCGCAGATGCAGATGGTCTCACAGGCATTGTCGCAGCTCTACGATGTGGAGCCGGTCACCATCCCTGCGGGCGAGGCGATCGATCCAAAGGTCGCGACCCTGATCATCTGTGGTCCGACCGACTCGGTCGGGGCCTGGGATCGCTATGCGATCGACCAGTTCATCATGCGGGGCGGGAAGCTGGCGGCCTTCTACGATCCCGTGGCGGCCGACCTGCAGCAACAGACAGCCGTGGACCGGCAGACCAACTGGCCGGAGTTCCTCGCCCACTATGGCATTCGCTTCCAGCCGGGGCTGGTGATCGACGCCCGGTGCGGCCAGATCGCCATCATGCAACAGCAGGGGTTCATCCGGTACCAGAACGTCGTCGACTTCCCCTACCTGCCGCAGGTCGTGCATTTCAATCCCGACAATCTCATCGGCAAGGACCTGGAGGGGGTGACCTTTCCCTTCGTTAGCGCTCTTGATTCGACCCTTGCCGACAGCATGGGATTCAGTTTCGTCCCGATCTGCTGGTCCTCGGACCACTCCGGGGTGCGTCGGTCGCCGTACTATGTTTCGCCGATGCAGAAGTTCGACAAGCCCGACTTCGATCGCGCCGGGATGATTCTGGCGGCGGCGATCACCGGCAGCTTCGCGACCGCGTTTCCGCAAGGGCCGCCGCCGGATGCAGGCGCTGATCCGACCAAGATCCCCGCGCCGCTCCGGGCCGCGACGGATGGCCGCATGGTCGTCGTCGGTGATGCCGATTTCTGCAACGATCAGGGGAGTCGCAGTGCCTCGAATCTGGCGTTTCTGCTGAACATCGTGGACTGGCTCACCAAGGAAGGCGGGCTCATCAGTATCCGTTCACGCGAAGTGACCTCGCGCCCGTTGGCAGAGGTCTCCGAGGGGACACGTTCGCTGGTCAAGTACGCCAACGTCTTTGGTCCGCCTCTGCTGGTGGTTCTGGTCGGTGTCTGGCGCTGGCAGTCTCGGCGCCGTGCCAAGAGAGGATGAACCGGGACGCCTTCGACTTGGGTGGCCGTGACGGCGTCATCATTCCGCGGATTCCGACATGAAGCGCAACACGCTGCTGCTCCTTGCCCTGGCCGTCGTGCTCTGGGCCATCTGGTACTTCTACTCCGGCTCCGAGCGACGCGAGCTATCGGTGATCGAAAGGCGCGAGTTCTTTCAGGTCGATACGCTGGCAGTCGACTCTATCGCCGTCAAGTACGCCAGTTGGACGCACTTGGCGCGTCGCGGCGGGCAGTGGTTCTGCATCTATCCCGACTGGTCGTACCCGGCGGACGATCGCGTGCTGACCGACATCTTCCACACGACGAACGACATGGTGCTGGAGAACCTGATCTCTACGAAAAGCGAAAAGCAAAGAACCTTCGAGGTCGACACCCTGCGCGGCACGATGATGGAGTTCTATGTCCACGGGGAACCGGTGGCGCGCTATGTGGTCGGGAAGGCCGGGGCGGACTACAACCACACTTACATGCGCCGCGTGGGATCAGATTCGGTCTACATGGCGCGCGGCGACTTCCAACGGCTGTTCCGTCGCGTACCTTCCGACTGGGTCTCAAAGACCGTGTTTGATCTCGACTCGGCCCAGATTGATACGATTCGGTGGATCACCGCCGAGCGTGAGACGCGCCTTTTCCGGGCGACCGACCGTTCCTGGCGGGTGTCGGCCACCGGCGTGGTGGGCGAGCATCCGGTGGACACGGCGATCCTCAATGTCCGCCTGCATCGTCTCTGTCCTTTGCGCGCCGATGCCTTTGCGCCGGAGGGAGGCACGGTCAAGGCCGAGATGGATCATCCCGGCGCGCAGTTGATCGTGAGTCGGGCAGATGGTCGGGCCGATACGCTGTTGTGGAATCCGGAAGTCGCGCAACCCGGCGGGGAGACGCGCATGTATGCATTCCTCCCCGGTCGTCCCCTGCCCTTGTTCATCTTCTTCAAGGGCTCCTACGACCGCTTGGTCTGCCGCTATGAGGACCTGGTGGCGAAATCGGCGTCGGGAAGCTAGTGTCCTGGGGGGGTGGCCTCTTTCAAACAACAGCAGACCCCTCGCTTCGCTCGGGGTGACAGAAAACTCCAGCATTCCCGAGGTTGGATTGACGTTTGAGGGACTCGCTCCGAACGAAGTGTGGGATGCGCGGACGCTGCGTGTCCGTGGACGCTGACTCTGCGATCGTTTCCGTTGTATCCTAAAGCGACCCCGGATGATAATCTCTCCCTCCGGGAGAGGTCGATCCCTGCCTGCCGGCAGGCACGGCGCCGGAGGCGGATCGGGTGAGGGAGTCTTTCGGTCGTGGTTTCTGTCGGGGAGACCAAAACAGCATGATCGTCGGCCTCGGCATCGATCAGATCGAAATCGCGCGCATCAAGCGTGCTTGGAAACGCCACGGCGAGCGATTGGCGCGTCGGGTCTACACGCCCGATGAGTGGCACTATTGTCTTTCGCGTCCTGATCCCGTTTCGTCACTAGCGGCCCGATTCGCGGCCAAAGAGGCGGCGATGAAGGCCCTCGGTCGCGGCTGGCCGGGCGGAATCTCGTACACCGACATTGAAGTCACCCGTGAGTCCAGCGGCCGTCCCGGCCTGCAATTCCGCAATGCCGCCGCGCGCCGCGCCGAGGCAATCGGATGTCATCGCGCGGTTGTGAGTCTGTCGCACGATCAGACTTTCGCCTCGGCAACCGTCGTGCTAGAGAGCGCGTAGCTGCAGTGCTCCCTTCCCACCCTTCGGGTGGGGCACTGCAATGGGACTTGTCCCCTCGGTCGGGACACAATTACAAGGTGCCACGGGTCTTCAGACCCGTGAATTCACGATGTGGGTAGGCGAGAGACACGGGTCTGAAGACCCGTGGCACAGCGTCCCATATGTGTCATGAAGCCGATTCTGGTCATCGGCCGGTGACACGGACCAACTGGTCCGGGCCCTGGGTGCCATGCACAAGAAGCCGTCCGATACCGGACGACCTCTTGTGCGTGTACACTGATCGGTGCAACGAACTCACCGTCGCCGTCGCCCGGGCTTCTTCGCCGGTGGTTTCTTGGGGGGCGGAGTTTCATCCACTTCGCTCGCTAGAAGCGCCCGGTCGATCTGCTCGACCATCTGCTTTTCCCAGCGCAAGACTTCGGTCAGTAGGTTCGCGACCGCCAATCGCGTCTTGGGATCGACATGGTCGATCGGCAGCCGATCCGGGGCCACGCCGACCGGATCGCCATAGAGTGTGTCCGCCAATTGGCGCAGTGCCATCAGGGAGTTGTGGCCGCAGTACTGCGCCAGGCGAAGAGGAGCGGATAACGAGGTGTCGGATTCCGACCGTGTCAGGCGTTCGAGGACTGTCTCTGCCTGTTCACGAGCGGTGATGGCCCGACGGACCCCATAGGGGTCGGATGGGGCGGTCAGATCCGTGGGGAACACGGAGAGCGGCGCCTCGGCGAATTGGTCGCGCAAGTCTCGGATTGAGAGTGGGTATGGTTGGATGCCGCGGGCCAGGTCGCCGCGCGCGGACACGGAGACATGGCGGAGGAACTCCCAATCGGCGCTGGGCCCCGATGCGGACCTTGGTGCCGATGGATCGATGCCGGTCACGACCCACATGACGCCCGCCGCCGGGTCATCATCCCAGAAGACCAGCCGCGACAGGCGTTCGGATTCGAGAATCAGCTCCGTCCGACCATCGAAGCTCAACCACCACCACGGATCGGGCTCCCGGTCGTCATATCCGAAGAGCACGGGTGACCCCGGGGCATTGGCGAGCACCGGTGTTCCGGCGGCGATCGCGGCCTTCAAGGAGTCCGCGATTTGGGCCGGTTCCAAGGCCACGAGTTCGCGATTCTTGAGGTGGTTGGCGGAAAGAAGCGACTCGATCTCCAAGCGCTGCCGTGTCGGATTGATCCGGGGTTCACTGAAGATCGCCGGCCATGCCAATGGCGAGCGGTTGGCGATCCAGATGCTGGACGGTGTGAACCGTGCATGAAAGAACCGGCAAAGGTCGGCCACACTCGCAGCCATGGCCTTGTCGGGCGGCAATGATCCCGAAGGCTGGTTGTGCGAACGCAGTGAATCCTCCCAACCCTCGATCATGCAGAATCGGGGGATGTACGCGGCGGCTTGGGTCGCCACGGGTGTTTCGGCTTGGGGACTACGACCGAAGGAGAAGTCAGCGAGGAGGGATAGAAGAAGGAGCGGTATTGCCACCGGAACGGAGGTTCTTCTCGGAGGCGCCACAGAGGCCGCGCAGTTCATGGCGTATCCGCATATGGTATGTGACCAATCGGTCAGAGTGTCACCGACAGCCGCTGGAAGACCTCAAGACCCTTGAAGTCGAGGTTCTTGAGGCCCAGCGCCTGGTCGGATGATCCGGTCCAAGCGCGCGCGCCGATGTCAAGCCGGGATTGCCGTCCCAGCCCGATGGTCAGCCCGCCGCCGATGCCGGTGAGATGAGCGTCGCCCTCGAAGAAATCGCTGCTATCCGGGTAGTTGTTGGCGGCCAGGAGCTTTGCCTCTCCCGACACATTGACGGCGAACCCTGGGGCTAAAGAGAGTTTCATCCCCAGATGGAATCGCAGATCATTGCCGTTGCGGTTGTTCAGTTCGCTGACCAGACTGCCCTCGCCATCGGGCAGATAGTCCTTGCCGCGGATGATCGCCCGGAAGGCACCGTCAACTGTGAGAGACCCCATCGTGGTCTGGCCGATGACCCGTCCATCCAGTTGCACCCCATCACGGAAGACCGGCTTGCCCGCTACCTTGTCGTCAGTCGAGTAGATCACCACGAAATCGGTTGCCAAGCGGTGGCGGTTCTCCCAATTGCGCTCGATGCCGACGTTTCCCACCAGACGCGAGCCGGGGGTGTACTTCAGATCACTGTCGTAGGGCGAATACTCGCCGGCGACATAGACGGCACCGGCGGCCCCGAATACCCAGCGACCCAAGGGCGCCGCCATGCCGAGTTGCCCAAAGATGTTCAGGCCCTCACCGGGGTTCTTGACGGGAAAGTTCAAGAAGTCGGCGGTCAGCCACCCCACCAGGTCGCTCTCAGGTTCGTCCAGCTTTGTCTTGCCCGTGGGAAGAGAAACCCCGGTGGAGAGAAGCAGGCCGTCGTCCAGGAATGAAGCGGACAACTGGAGTTTGGAATCGATCAAGCCCGTCAGCGTGTTGTCGGTCTCGCTCAAGTCCGACTCCGACCGTGCGGCCGCCGAGTAGATGCCCAACTCGAGATTCTCACGCAATCCGGCGCGCACGGTGATCGGAACATACCATTGCGAAATCGTGAATTCCTTGGCGCCCGAGGCCTCCCACGAGATGTAGTCCAACCCCTGTGTGATCTGCGGCCGCTGCCCGTGCACGATCTGCGCGCCGGCCCCAGATGAGAGGACCAGACACCATGTCAGTGCTGCCAACCATGAGCCCGAACGCCGAACGATCCGGCTTGATGTCCAAGAGCGCCGCATCATTGCGGACCCCCGTCGAACCGGCCGTGAATGATGATCAGAGTGGATCCACTGGGAGGGGTGAAGGGGTTGTCGGTCGCGCCGGCGGCCTGGGTCTCGGGAACGAATCCGGAGTTGTCGAGCAACCGACTGAGGCGGTCTTCGGTGGCAGCCGGCGCTCCCACCGCCGCTTCCTTGGTCTCGCTGGTTGTCGCGACGAAGGTCTCCAGCTTCTCGGGTTGATCGCCTGCCTGGCCGATCGTGAGCGGTGCCATCTCCTTGGCGCGTTCGCTCGCGGCCTGGAAGCCGGGGTCAACCGACGCGGCATGCTGGAATTCCCGTCGCGCCTCGGAGTACATTCCCATGTCCTGGTATTCGAGACCGCGGGAGAATGCGAGGAACGCAGCGAAGTTCTCGGTGGGAATCTTACCGATCGCCAGCTTCTCTTCCGGCGTCGGCTCAATCCGCAGCTCCTTCAGCACGTCCAGGACGATCTGCTTCTGAATCTGAAAGAACTGATCGACGCCACCGACCTGCTCGCGCGTGAGATCGACATCGCCGGTCTTCGTCGACACCAGTTGCGGATCAAAGCGCAGCCGCCCCTGCGACAACTCCGCGATGTCACCGCCGAGAACATGCGCCGCGCCGAGCAGCTTCCCCAGGCGGGGCGCGGTCGAGGTGTCGAAGGCCGCCGTATGTGAGAGTTTCAGTTCCTCCAGCAACTTCTCGGTCTGGAGACGCTCGACGACTCGCAATGCCCGCACCTTGGACAAATCGGTCACCAGCATCTCCGCCAATCCGCGGGCCAGAGGGCGCATCGGCTCGGCCAGACGCTCGGAGTTGAAATAGACGACGCCGATGGTGGAGTCAGGGTAGCGGGTCGGCTTCAGCTCGCGTTCATGGGCCAGCGCATTGCGGGCGAAGGCTGCGGCCCGGGCCCGACGCAGCGCCTCCAGCCGACGCGCGACGGCATCGGCCGTCCTGCCGCCCGGCGCTTCATCCAAATAGATCGCATAATAACTCAGCGCTTGGTCGACCGAGTCCTGCGATTCGGCGATGTAGCCGAGGTACAAGTGCGCCTGGGGAAGCGCCGACTTCAGCGATAGCGCCTTGTCGAACGACTCTCGTGCCGCCGCGATCTGTCCGGCGTGGTACTGGGCTTCGCCGAGCCGGGTCCATGCCTTCGGATCGTCGGGTGCGAGGAGAGTCTGCTCCGTCAACTTGGGAATCTGACGTGCATAGTCGTCGGTCGTTCCGGACGCCATCGAGCCGCGGTCGGCAGTGGCGGCGCATCCCGAAAACGCCAGGGCCGACACGCCACAGAGGATCAACAACGCGGCGGCGGTGCGACGCAAACCTGTCCTCTGGCGGGGTTCCTTGATCATGGGTGTTCAACGGATACTTGTCGCCCGACGCAATGTCAAGGCGGCAATGCGCCGACCTCGGTCGCGAGAGGACAACTCGTGCTCCCCCCGACTATCTTCCAGCGGGTGTCGCGGGGCTGTTCTCAACCTCCCGCTGCGACCAATGGTTCGAGGGCCACCAACCGGTCGCGCGCCGCCTCGTGGTTGGGGTAGGCCGCCAGCGCTTCCTTGTACGCCTCATAGGCCGCCGCCATCTTCTGCTCATCCTCGAGGTTCAGACCACGTGTATAGGCCAGAACCGCCTCAATCGGCTGACCGCCATCGGCACGGATGGCCTTATCCTGCATCTCCTTGACGGTCAGATTCAAGTCCCCGGCGATTTTCAACGTCAGATCGCTCTGCAATTGCGCCAGCTTGCGCGGATCCCCCTCGACCTTCTCGGCCTTGATCAATTCGCCGGTCTCGGTCTTTACCAGTCGCGCGTCGATGCGCAACTTCTTCTTGTCCAGCTTCGAGAACGAGCCCATCAGCAATGTGTGCGCCCCCAGCAGCTTGCCCACGCGCACGGCACTGGATTCCTCAAAGTACTCGCTCTGCTCCATCTTGATTTCATCGAGGATGTACTGAATCCGCTCCCGCTCGACGACCCGGAGGTCGGAGAGGCGCGACAGGTCGGTGACCAGCATCGCGGCCAGGCCCTTCGAGAGGCCCGCCATGGCGTCACGGTCGGCCACCGAGTTGTTCTCAAAATAAAGGACAGCAATGGTTTTGATTCCAGGATCGGGCGGTCCGGCGGCACGGCGGGCCTCATCGACCTTGAACCAGACGCGTTGCACTTGCGGCGGCTCCACCTTCGTGTCCAATTGGTATTTTGGGTCGATGTCGAGGACCTTAGTGAAGTACGCCTCGGATTGATCGGGAAAACCCTTGGCGGCCGTGGCCTTCGCCAGCAGCAAGAAGACCGACTTGGCCTCCGCATTCCCGAGCGTCGAGTCCTGCGCCAACTTGGCCAACAGGTCGATGGCCTCGGCGAATTTGCCCTGCGTGTAGAGCTTCTGCCCCTGCGCCAGGAGCTCGGGCGTATCCGCCCGCCCCGGTACCATCCATGCCAACAGCGCCGCAGCGGCAATGGCTGCGATCCACGGCAGTCTCTGCCTGTGTCTACCCATCGTTTTTCCTCCCCCGAATATCGGTTGCCTCGAGCCGTCGAGCATCAGACCATTATACGCCGAATCGGAGCGTGACAACATCCAATTCCTGACGCCCCATCTACTTCGGGACCATCTCGATTGAGACCCGCGTGCGGTCATTCGCCCTGACGCGGACAATCTGCGGCCCGTCACGCATCCGGTATCCATCCCGGACAATCGTCAACTCGTGGGGGCCGGACGGTATGGCGCGCAACTCACCGGGAGTCCCCTGTCCCATGTCGATGCCGTCCAACCAGATCTCTCCGAACCCCCCGTCGGCAAACGGCGCGGTCACGTTGAGCCGCCCCTCGCCCACCTCGACGAACAACGCGCAGCCGGTCGCGACGTCGCCGACCGTTACCGTGTCCGTGAATCGATCACTGCCGATCTGCCAACGGACAAACCGCACGCCTGGCGCAGCACGTGTCGGGAGCGGCAGTCGACCTGTTAACTTGCGCCCATCGATCCACACCTGATCGACGTCGCCGCGCAACGAGAAGGGCTGCACGTCGACGGTCAGATTCGGGCTGTTCCTTGGCGGCTCTTGAGTCGGCTGTGTGACGGCTGGCGGCGGCTTGGCTGTCTCGCGGGTTGTGTCGCGGGGGGTGCCCATCGCGAGCAGCGGGCGGACCCGTATCGGGATTTCGACGGTTGCCGTCTCTGCCACAGCCACGGTGCGGATCGCCTCCCCTTCGACAGCGACTTGCCCGTCTCTGTCGATTCCCTTCAAGGTGAAGCGGAGACTTCCACCCGCGGGAAGCTCCATCAATTGATGCACGCCTCCATCGGAGGCCACAATAGTGTCGATTCGGGCTCCCAGATCCGGATGAGTGGTCGTCAGCGTGAGGAGGCGTACACGGTCCCGGCCTTCACCGGGGATATTGGCGGTCAATGTGATCTGGGCTGGAGCTGGAGCGGTGACCGGAGCCGCGGGCACTACCGTCGATGGCTCTGGTTCCCCTGTCGGAGGTGGCTGTGTCCAGGGATGCCACAACAACAGCGCCGCGGCGATCATGACCGTCGCGGCACCGAGTAATGCCCACGCGTTTCTGCGTTTCTTCGGTGGCAGGGTCCCGAGCGGCTCCGTGCCGGGTGGTGACGCCGTCGGAGCCGGTCGTGGTGCTTGCGGGAAGATCGTTGCCGCTTCCCGGTGCTCTCTGGAATCTGACTGTCCACCGCTCTCGCCCCTGGCCACGGTCGAAGGAGCAGGTGACGTCGCGGCACGTAGCTCGGTGCCCTCAGATCTTGTGCCAACGGCGGCCTGCAGTTGCCCATCCAGTTCGATGGCCGTCTGGAAACGGTCTTCCGGCGATTTGGCCAGCGCCTTGAGGATGACCTCGTCGATGCCGGGCCCAAGCTGGGGATTGACCGACGACGGCCGGGGAGGCGGGGTCTCCAAGTGCATCGTCATCAACTCGTATTCTGTTTCCCCTTCGAAGGGACGCCGCCCGGTCGTCAGTTCAAAGAGTGCGACACCCAACTGGTAGATGTCGGTCCGGGCGTCGACGCCGGTCCCGCGCACCTGCTCGGGAGCCATGTAGGGGAGCGAGCCGGCCGCCATCCCGGTACGGGTCTTGGCCGACACGCCGAGGATCTTGGCGATTCCAAAGTCGGTGACCTTGACCGTGCCGTCGGCCGTCACCAGAACATTGGACGGCTTGATGTCTCGATGGATGACGTTCTTGCTGTGGGCGTACCCGATGGCGGCGCACATCTGGTGGACAATCGCGGCCAGAGTCGGCACAGGCAGCAATCCCTCCTGCCGGACCTTGGCCGCCAGGTCGGGACCATCGACATACTCCATCACGATGAAGTGCTGCCCCTCGGCGACCAGATAGTGGAGAAGCCGCGCAATGTTCGGATGATCGAGTCGGGCCAACGACTTCGCCTCGGCTTGCAGACGCTCCAAGACTCCGGGTTCGTCGACGAGCTCGGCGCGCAGGGTCTTGAGACCGACCGTCCGGTCGAGACGAACGTCGACGGCACGGTAGAACATCCCCATGCCCCCTTCGCCGCGCTTTTCCAGAATGCGATAGTCGCCGAACGTTCTGCCGATCATCCCGTTGCCTCAGGTGTCGATCATCCTGTAACCCGCTGAACCGCAGCCACCACAGGGTTGTGTCCGGAACGTATGGCAGGGTTCAGGGGGGTGTCAACAGGCGATTCGCTGGCGCGAAGTCCGAATGTCCCTTGACAAAATATCAGGCCGAAGAGGACATTAACCGTGATGAGAAGGGTCTTCAGGAACGGGCTCATGAGGTGTACGTTCTGTATCGCCGCCGCGCTGCTCACGTGCGTAGCCATCGTGGGGTGTGGTGACACGCCGACAGGCCCCGATCCCGGCGTCGCCCTGAAGCTCAACATCGCACTGGAAACCCCGGCGCTGGCATCCCGCGTCCGCGTCGTGACTCTGACGGTCCGCTATGCCAATTCCCTGGTGCCCGATCGCATCGACACGCTGAGATTCGTCGATGGTGAGGTGCGGGATACGATCAGCATTGTCCCCGCCGATTCCGTTCTGTTCATCCTGCGGGCGCTGGATCAGGGCGGCGTCCTCCTCTACGAGGGGAGCGCGGCGAGACATGTGGTCCCCGGTTCGCGCCTCGAGGTCTCGATTCTCCTGCGTCCGGCGGTCCTGATGCTCCGCGTCGGGCCGATGTTTCAGACGACGACTCTGAGCACTGAGAATCTCGTGGGGGTCTATATCGACGTCTACAACGTCGATTCCCTGTTCGGCGCGGCGTTTCGTGTCCGCTACGACACGACGATTCTCCGCTTTGCCGGAGCGACCGGCGGGGATTTTCTGCGGGGGACGGGTTCGCCGGGGTTGCCGCTTCTTGAGTTCGTCAAGGACACACTGGATTTCGTCGCGTATTCCGTCAGTCGCATGCGCGAGCCATCGGGGGCAGTTCCCCCTGGTGTCTCGACCGACACGCTGCCGGGGCGGCTGGTGTCGTTCACGTTCGCCAAGGTGGGCGCGGGAACGAGTGAGTTGACGCTCGATGCCACGGCGGTGCTTCAGGATCGGTACGGCAAGCCGGTGACGGGCCATCAAGCGCTGGTGTTGGAATCGGCGACCGTACGCGTGGAGTAAGACTCGCGCTGAACCCTCGATTTCGTGTGCCGTTGAGCAGGGACGACGGCGACCGGGCGATGATCGTGATGGGTGCCCGCCACACACGTTCGACCGCGGCATTGTCCGTTACGTGGTGGCCCACAACCACACGTGGGGTTCTGACCAAGGGCCTGCTGTGGGTTGCGGGCGCCATGGCGGTGCTGTGGGCGTGGGCGACGCCGGCCGTGTCTCAGGACTGGGATAGCGCCTACTCCTACGTTTCCCAGCCGAGCGCTGTCGGCCCCTCCGATTCATGTGCTTATCCGGAATGGCGGGCCGGCGCATACAAGTCACGTTGGTACAGCTACGCCTCACCGAACAGCCGCCGTGTTCCCATCTTGAGCTTCCGGATCGGGAATGAGAAGGCGACAATCGACACCTTGTTGTCGGTGCGCGTGCACAGTATGTGTTATCTTCCATGGACCATCACCAGGATGTACCTGTACCGCGACCAGAATGGGACAACGGACACCAATGCGTACCTCGATGGCGCGGACGTCCTTCTGGATTCCGTGGACGTGCTGGATGCGTTTCAGGCGGATCTGAGTGATTCGGTCGTCTTCTTGGGGCTCCATGATCTGGTCGGGGGACTCTCTTCCGCCTGGTACCATCTCCTGGTCGACATAGATTCCTCAGCCACGGACGATGCGACATACGACAATGCCACCCTCGCCGTGGAGGTTTGGGATCGACGGATTCAGTTGGGGCAGGCGTCCGGACGGAAGTGGGGTCCGCCGTCGGTGTCTGGTCTTTCGTGCCCGCCCCTACCGCTGCCCCTGGGGACAAACGCCTACCCGATCATCATCGACAATCGGCCGCCGGAAGGCATTGCCTTCATGGTGCATAAGGAAGTGGGGTGCGCGGACCCCTGTGACGCCGGTGAGACCATCATCAGCTTGGGCGATTCCGTTCTTGTCACGTTGGATGTCGCCGTGACTGACAACGCGACCGACACCAACGCCACCGGCTGGCCGAAGGCCTTCCTGGGCGAGTTTGGTCCCACTGTCGCACCCTTGTCGATGAAGCGCCACAGCGCGCAACGATACTCGTATCCCGATTCCAGCGGTGCGGAGGTCTGGCTGAAGATCCCCACGACCGGTGTCGCACTCCCACAGGAACTGCCCACGTCGCTCGCTTCATCCGTGTTCTTCGAGTTGAAGGACGTAGTGGGCAACGTCGGATTGTGTTCGTTGTTTGTCTCCGGCGTGGACACTGAAAAGCCGTCTGTGGCACCCGGCGGGATCGGCCTGCCCCGCGGCTTCCAGCTTCAGTACGATCCCAACGGCAACGTCGTGGTCGATCCCGGAGACTCGATCCGCATCTCGGTCGACAGTCTCACGGAACCACCGGGAGAGATCTGTGACGTCACCGCTACGCTCGTGGGATGGTACGCCGCACCATTGAAGCTCACTCTGACCGACCCGGGAGGAACCGGCAACTACGCCGCCGTGCATCGTGTTGGTCCCGGTCTTCTCCAGGCGAATGCAGGAACACAGTTGGTTTGGATTGTTGTTACCGACAATGCCTGCAACTCCGATTCGCTTGCAGCGACACTGACCGCGGCGGTCGACATCGTTGTTCCTGATGTCATCTGGGTCGACACGGCAGGGAGCGACGTGACCGGTGACGGGTCATATGGAGCGCCGTTCCGCACGATTCAGTACGCATTGGACGTCTCGGGGCCGGACAAGACGGTGATGGTCCGCCCCGGGATCTACCAGGGGCCGATTGATTTTCCCGAGATGCAAACGACCCTGCTGCGTTCCGAGCAGGGGCCGTTTGTGACAACCATCGTGGGCAGCGGATCGGCGATCGTGCCGGTCGTCACGATGGCAGTGGGCGGTCTGGCCGACAGCGCGATGCTCGATGGATTCACGATCCGTGACAATTCGCTCTCAGCGGTTTGCGCCGGGTGCGCCGGGGGAATCTACGTTGAGTACCCGACTCGTGCGGTCATCAGCAACAACATCATTGCCGGCAATGTTGCGACAGCCGGATCCGGTGGAATCAGCTTCCATGGTCTCGGTGGGTTGATCGCCAACAACTGGATCGTGGATAATCAGGGGGACGGCGGCTCGCCGGGGGCGCTGCTGTTGCGCGACGATGCCAATGTCAAGGTCGTCAACAACACGATCGTCGGTAACTACGAACTGTCGGGTTCGGCCGCCGCGGGAATCCGAATCATTGACATCAATGGTGACGGCCAGACCAATCTCCTTGCCTTCGACAACAATATCGTCGCGTTCAATGGCCCGGGTAGTGGGTTCGTGGCGACGACGCTCGGTGCGGGCGCCTTCGCGCGCAACAACCTGTACTACAACAACGGCGACGGCAACACCTGCCCGGTGAGCGTGTCGAATTGCGGTTGGATCTTCGCCGACCCGCTCTTCCGCAACGCGCCGTCCGGAGACTACCACCTCACGTGCAGTTCTCCCGCACGGAACAACGGCAGCATCACATCGGTACCCGGCAGTCTACTCTACGACATCGACGGCGATCAGAGCCGCACGACGGCCGGGAAGGTGGACATTGGGGCGGACCAGTTTTACGACGAGGATAAGCACGCCATCTTCTACCCGAACGATACGACGGTGTGCACTCCGTACACGGCGGTCTTCATCAATCACTCGACCTGCATCGATGAGAATTGGTTATGGACCTTCGGGGATGGCGGCTCATCGACGGCCAAGAACCCCGTCCACGCCTATGGCAGCGCGGGTGACTACACGGTTCGCCTCGTCGCCTGGGGCGACAAGGACGCCGATACGGCCTACGGCATTGTCCATGTGGTCGCGCCGGTTACCGCCGATTTCTCGGCTTCCACGACGGTCGGGTGCAAGCCGTTAGACGTGACATTCACGCCCAGCCCGATCAATGCGTCGCTGCGATATGTCTGGGACTTCGGCGACGGCGTCGTGGATTCGAGCACCGCCGTCGTGACCCACCGGTATGATTCCGCCGGCGTCTGGACGGTGATACTGCGCGTCCGGAGTGCCTGCGGCACGACAACGGTGACCAAGACCAGCTATATCACCGTCAAGCCGCCGCCGACGATCAGCATCACCTCCGATTGGGTCGATCCGCCGCCCGGCCCGGTGTGCATTCCGCACACGGTGACATTCGGGTATCTCTCCGATCAGCCGATCACGGCATTCCAATGGGATTTCGGCGACAACCACTTCTCGACCGACTCAACGCCGACGCATACGTACACGGATGCCGACACGTTCGGTGTCCAGTTGACGGCGACCAGTGCCTGCGGCACGACGGTGACCGTTCGTCGCGACTACATCAAGCTGGTCCCGCGTCCGACCGCCACTGTGTCCGTGACGCCGACCTTCCTCTGCGCCGGCCAGAGCACGGTGCGTTGCAGCGCCGCCGTGACCGGCCAGTACATCTCATCGGAATGGTACTTCGGCGACGGCAGTGCGATGGGAGGACCGGTCGCCGAGCACGCCTATGGAGCCATCGGTTACTATCACCCGTTCTTCGTTCTCGAGAGCATGTGCGGAACGGACACCGTTCGGGCGACGGACTCGGTGGGCGTCGGGGATCAGCCGCTGGCGGCCTTCGCGGTGTCGTCCGACAGCGGCTATGAGCCGTTCACCGCGGCCTTCACCGACCAGTCCACGAACATCCCCTCGTCGTGGCAGTGGGAGTTCGGGGATGGGAACACGTCGAATCTGCGCAATCCGACGAACCGCTATCCACCCGGAGTATACCAGGCGAGATTGATCGCGCTCAATCCCTGCGGGGCCGACACGAGTGCGTCGAGAGAGATCGTCGTCGGCGGGTTTGCGGCCGCGATTGTCGATTCAGTGGGAACCAGTGGAGATACGATTCGCTATTCGGTGCGAGTCGACACCTTGGTCATTCCATACGACCACACCGTTACCCTCGCTGCGCGTCTGACGACCAAGCCACGGCGGGGCACGATGACTTTCAGTTTCTCGCCGTCATCGGGCGTTCCATCACTCACGTCCGAGTTGCGCGCCATTCCAACCCGGGATCTGGCGACAGGTGATTACACCGTGGAGTTCGCGGCGACCGATTCGGCCCGGACCGACGATCTTCACGCGCCCGTCAAGAAGATCGCCACCCGATCGCTTCATTACGTGGCAGATCCGCTGCTGTCGATCTTCCCGTCTCCTTTGGTGATGGATTCGGCGCAAGTCGGATTCTCGCGCACCGATTCGGTGACGCTTACGAACACCTCCACCGTTGCGGAGGCGTGCACGCTGACGATTCAGACGCCGACGACGTCCGGTTCGCCGTTCGACATCTTCTCGGGGAGCGGCGGCACGTTGGCTCCGCAGAAACGCCTGAAGTGGCAGGTACGGTTCAGTCCCCTGGCCAAGGGGGATTTCAAGGGATGGGTACGGGTTCGCTCCAATGACCCGGCTGCGGCCGACGACACGATCCGCGTCTCCGGGCGGGGTATCGGGGAGCAGACGCCGCCACGGGTGGCATCGACTTCTCCGGCGCAGGGTACCGAAGCGACGATCGACGACGAAGTCCATTTCACGTTCTCGGAGACGATGGTCACCATCCCCCTCGACACCATTCTCTCCGTGCGCTCCCGACGGGACAACGCCGCTATTCCCGGGCAGGCGCGGCTTATGGGTCTGTCGCTCGATTTTTCGCCGGATCGGTGGTTTCTCCCCGATGACACGATCACCGTGATCCTGCGGGCCATCGTCACCGATACGAACGGCAACCGGCTCGACGGCGACAGCAACGGTGTCGAGGATGGCCCCCCGCATGATGATTACCGGCTCGTCTTCTACACCGGCCCGGGGGTCTATCCGGGGGACGCCGACCGGAGCGGAAGGATCGACGAGGCGGACATCCTCCCGTTGGGCCTCTTCTATGGGTTGACAGGCCCAGAGTGGCCCCATATCTACCCCGGGCTTTCGATCCAGCCAGCTCACTCATGGACGCCGCGGGCGGCAACCTACGCGAATACGGACGGGAACGACCGAATCGACTCCATTGACATCTGCGCCATTGCCGAGTACTTCGACCGCGACACCGGTCTGGCCAAGCTGCATCATGAGACCTGGTTGGCCGAGACGAGACAATGGCCGGCATCGGTGTTGGATGCACTCATCGCCGGGCTTGAGGATTGTCAGGGGAATCCGCCCGGACAATCGGCGCTGCGTGTCCTCTTGGAAGAGGCACGGGCCGGTCAGCCGGGGGCGCTGCCGCGTGACTTTGCGCTCGAGCAGAACTATCCGAATCCCTTCAACCCCGCCACAGTCATCGTGTATTCGTTGCCGGCCAGAACCGCGGTCCGCCTCGAGGTGTTCGACATTCTCGGGCACAGGGTCACCACCCTTGTTGACGGCGAGCAGGAAGCGGGGAGGTACCGCGCGCTCTGGGACGGCCGCGACGACACGGGCTACGCTGTGGGCTCAGGGATCTACTTCTCCCGCTTGGCAACGCCGCATTACCAGCAGACACGGAAGATGGTGCTGCTGAAATAGAGGCCCTGAGGAACGTCACCAACCCCATGGCGCTGTCGGTGAGGCACCCCCTACATGGGCCTGTGGAAGCGGGAGGTCATGGATGAGTGTATTACCGACGCTACTCAGAGTCGCTCACTTGATCGGATTGGCGCTCGGCCTCGGCGCGGCGACTGCCAAGCTCGTGCTTGTGCTCAAGTGCCGACGCGACCCGTCCTGTATTCCCGTCTACCACCGGGTTGCCAAGCCGATCACGAGGCAGATTGTCCTCGGGCTTGTCATCCTGGCCGTGTCGGGTATCGGCTGGCTCCTGATCGGTTATGGATTCTCGACTCTCCTCATTGTGAAGATCGTCCTCGTCGCTGCGATGTTCGTTGTGGGGCCGATCATTGACAACGTCGTGGAGCCCAGGTTCCACAAGCTCGCCCCTGTCTCCGTCACGGCGCCTTCGCCGGAATTCCGGGAGGTTCAGCAGCAGCACCTCGCCTCGAGGTGGCGGCGACAGCGCTGTTCTATGCGATCTTCGCGGT
Source organism: Candidatus Zixiibacteriota bacterium (assembly GCA_040752595.1). Classification (NCBI taxonomy): domain Bacteria; kingdom Pseudomonadati; phylum Candidatus Zixiibacteriota; species Candidatus Zixiibacteriota bacterium. Next base: position 79,483 of record JBFMGX010000005.1, on the reverse strand, counting down.
TGGCGTGCTTGCTTAGGGGAGTCGGAAATCGGCAGGAGCAGCCGCATCTGTGGAAAAGGACTGGCGAGCAGGGACGATGAGAAGTATAATACGAGTTTATGAAGGAGAGCAGTCATGGCCAAGAAACAGACGTTCCAGGATAAGCTGAAGAAGGACAAGGGAAAGACACTGTGCCCGGTGTGCGGCGGGGCAGCGCAGCCGGTCAAGACCGTGCAGCCGGAGCAGGACGCTCAGACGGGAGCGTGGAAGTTCCGTACGCGCATCGTCGTGGTCTGCAAGTGCAATCAGAAGGCAGTCTACGACTCCTGATCGGACTCGTGGCCGGTCGCGATGGCGCGGAGGCGCGAGGGAATCGTGATTACGGTCGTGGGCAAGGGGCTTAAGGGCTTGTTGAAAAACCTCCCAATTCCGCACATGTGCGGTCGGGTGCCCACACCCGACCGTTGATGCACAGCCACTTGCGCCGGCCGTGGGCGCCCGGCGCCACGGAAACGGTGGCTTTTTCAACACGCCCTTAAGGCCCTTGTCGAGTGACCAGAGATGCGATCTTCGGACGTTGTGAAGCCGACACTCGATCTGCCACGCGCTGCGTTGTCCTCTTCCCACTGAATCCACGGATCTGATGCCCGGTCCCGCGTTCTTCTACCACGTCCTCAAGCCGGGGCGCTATCTCGGCGGTGAGGGCGGTATTCCCGGCTCCTCGTCAGCCGTCCATGGTCCGACGGTCGTGTGGTTTCACCCCGACCGCTACGAGATCGCCATGTCCGATCCCGGCTGGCGGCGCGGGTACTTCCAGTTGGTGGGACGGTCCGACGTGCGCTGCGCGCGCGCGGTCGGGTATGCCGCCGATGTTTGGCAACAGTTGGCCCAACGCGGCCTGCCGCCATTCGCCATCGACGGCGCTGTCAACCTATGTGAGGTCGACTGGATCGTATTCTGGGTCAATGATCCACTCCGGGCGGCGCTCATACCCGGCATCATCCGTAAGCTCGGTCTCGGCGATAGTCATCGGCCCCGCATCGGCGTCGTTGTCGACGGGCACTGGTCGCCGAGATTCCTCCTCGGCCATGTTGATTGGGTCATACCCGCGCCCGGTGGATGGCTGCCCAGATCCTCGCTCGACCTACTGTCGGGCGCGACGGCCGATCCCGCCGTTTCGTGCAATGGCCGCGATGCTGATGATTGGGCTCAGTTCTGGAGTGGCCGCAGGTCTGATCCGCCGCTGATGGGAGGCCCATTCGCTGCGACACCGCGCTGGGTGACGCGGATCGAGATCGGCGATGACTTCGCCGATGTCGATCTGGCCATGCCGAACGGCGGCGGCGTGCTGGGCCCGCGCACTGCGGCAGCCGTCACACGCGATGCCCTCGACGGTTTGAAGGCGACCGGGATCGACGGCGTGAGATTCTGTGGAGCGGGCTGGGACCATGGAGAAGCCGTGGCCGCGGCGCTGACCGAGATGGGGCGGCGTTTCAACATGAAACGGGTGCGCGCCCACTGGCCGGCCCTGACTTTGCCGTCGTTCGCGGCGCATTGGAGCTCCTATAAGCCGCACCTGCTCAAGCCGATCCTGCGGCTGCGCATGGCCGCCGACGCCGATGTCGGTCTCTTCATCGACGTCGGGCGCCGCGCTCTCAACGACGGTTGGCAGGGGCTGACACTTGTTCTGCCGTTCGCGAGTTTCCGTGAACTGTCATCCCTGTTTCCTGTGGTCCGACCGATCATTGAGGGATGGCATGCCGCCACCGAGGGTTTTTCCGACAAGCGTTCCCTGCGGCTGGAGTATCGTCCCGCGCCCGTGGATCGCTGGCAGGATCCGCCGAGCGCACCCGACGAGGATGATCTGCGGCGATTCCTCGGGGAATTCCGGCACTTCAAAGATGATCTCTCGAAGTGGGCCGCCGTCGGAACATACCGTCTGGAGGATCTGATCGCGGGACTCTGGCTGGCGGCATCGGATCACGATCTGTGGCCCCGGCTGGAGCGCCTTGAGTTGTCCGATCGGAATACCGAGGATGCGCTCCCGTTCGACTGGCTCTCGTGGGTGCGTCTTGACTCGGGGATGAGCGCCGCACCCGATGTCCCCTTCTGCCGGAAGGCACCGGTCTGGTCGGATGACTCACAACCTCCCGCTCCAACCGTCCGTGATGAGGGGAGCGAATCCCTTCTCGCCGGTCCCGGGGAGGAACTGTTCGGGCGTCGCAAGCGCAAGGCCGCCTTCACGCGGCGCCTGACAGCGCCATCGTTGGTGCGGATGCGTGTTCGCTGGGCGCGCGATGCCTCATGGCGCTTCTACTCGCATCTCGATCTCGTGCGCGCCATCGAGCGGGCGATTCGTCGCGCCGGACTCCCGGCGGCGTACTCGGAGGGATTCCATCCGCGTCTCAAGTTGTCCTTCGGGCCGCCCTTGGCCTTCGGATTGACCTCCGAGGCGGAGTACTTCGATTTGGTGCTCGAAGAAGACTATGAGCCGGAGCTTGCCGAACGGCTGGGACGCTGCCTTCCGGACGGGGTGACCATCAAGGAGGCACGCGGGTTTGCCGCCGGTGTTCCGGCATTGTCCGATTTAATCAATGAGGCAGTGTATCAGGCGATCATCCCGGTGGAGATCGCTGCGGCCGAAAGACGAATCCAGGAGTTCGGTGCCCAGAAGGAGATCCGCTGGCGGCGTCCCGACCGCTTGGACCGCAAGCCGATCGATCCGCGCAAGAACCTGCTGGGGACAAGCGTTCAGTCGACCGAGCGGGGGACGCGATGGGACCTCGACCTTCGCCTCGGCGGGGAAGGGAATCTCCGTCCCGGCGACTGGGCGACATTGCTGTTCGGCCTGACCTCCGATCAATTGGCGGAGACCGTGATTGCCCGCACCGCGCTCTTGATTCGGCAGGGCGGGGTGGTACGTAGTCCATTCGAATCGATCTGACCATCGGCACCGATCCGGACGGTTGGACTTGATGCGCGACGCCGACTTCATCCTCGCCCACGCCGGTGAATTGGTCACCATCGCCGATCCGGCGGGCGACAGTTCCTCCAGAAGAGGGAAGGCGCTTGCGGAGTTGTACATCATCCCCGATGGCGCAGTCGCGGCGTTGGATGGCCGGATTGTCTGGGTCGGAGCCACGGACCAACTGAGCCACAACGTGCGTCTGGTTACCGGTGGGAAAGAAGTCGACGCCGCTGGACGCGTGGTCACGCCGGGATTGATCGATGCCCATACACACCCCGTATTCGCCGCGCCGCGGGCGATGGAGTTCGCCCTACGGGCAACCGGCAAGACCTATCAGGAGATCGCCCGCGAAGGTGGCGGAATCATCAATTCTGTCGCCCGCACGCGTCAGGCCTCGTTCGATTCGCTCTGCGACATGGCGCGCGGCGTGGCCGATCGCATGCTGGCGCATGGCACAACCACGGCCGAGGCCAAGGGCGGATATGGCCTGAATCGCGACGATGAAATCAAGCTGCTACGGGTGATTCGGGCCATCAATGACAGTCACCCGATCGAGTGGGTGCCGACCGCGCTCCCGGCACATGAAGTCCCGGCGGAGTACAAGTCGGATCCCGATGCCTATGTGACAAATGTCTGCGAGGAGATCTTGCCGGCGATTGCCGCCGAGGGATTGGCGGAATTCAATGACGTCTTCTTCGAAACGGGAGTCTTCAACCGCAGTCAAACGGAGCGGATTCAACGCACCGCGCAGAAGCTCGGCTTTGGCCTAAAATTCCATGCCGACGAGTTGTCCGATGTCGGCGGGGCGGCATTGGCGGCGCAGATGGGAGCGGTCTCGGCCGATCACTTGGTGTACATTTCTCGGGAGGGGATCGCGGCGCTGGCCGGGAGCCGGACCATCGCCGTCTTGTTGCCCGGCACGGCCTACTATCTGGACTTGCCGAAGCGTCCCCCGGTGCGGCAGATGATCGACGCCGGTGTTGCGGTGGCCCTGGCGACCGACTGCAATCCCGGGAGCAACATGACCGAATCACTCCCTGTGGCGATGAATCAGGCCTGCGTGCTCTACAAGATGTCCCCCGCCGAGGCGTTGGTCGCGGCCACGATCAATGCCGCATGGGCGATCCGACGCGCCGATCTGATCGGGTCATTGGCCGTGGGAAAGCAGTGCGATCTTGTCGTGTGGAACGCGCAGGACTATCGCGAGATCGCCTACCACTACGGCATCAATCTTGCGGCGGTCGTGGTGAAGGGCGGATATGTTCGATCTTAGCCAAGTGCATTGCCGGAATGACCATGAACTTGATCATTGGCCCCCGACTGTCATCCCGAGCGAATCCCGCGCTCTTCGAGCGCGGGATGAAGCGAGGGATCTGCTGTTTGCTTTTTGCACGGACAGCAGATTCCCGCCCCGCCGGAGAACGGCGGGACTCGAACTGACAATGGCAACTATCTCTCGGCGATCCTCAGACACGATGATTCGGCGGGCAAAGCCCGCCCTACTCCTGATCGGCATAGGGCTCCTGGGTTGCGCGCCCTACTCGTTCTCCGGCGGGCGGACGGCGCTGGTGGCGTCGATCACGGTGCCGATCTTCGAGAACCAGACACCGGAATTCGGTTTGGCAGAAGATCTGACACAGGGGATCATCAACGGGTTCGTGGAGGACAATCAAGTCAAGGTGGTGGACGCGTCGGCGGCCGAGGCGATTCTGACCGGTCGGATCGTCGACTACAAGCGCCGCGCCTACACGTTTGACGCCACGGACCGTGTCAGCGAGTACATTGTCGAAATCTGGGTGACTGCCGATCTGACCAAGAAGGGTGAAGAGACACCGGTCTGGGCGGTCGAGCGGATGCGTGGTTTCGGCCCCTACAAGGCCGATTCCGAGGATGAGCAGAAGGGGCAGGAACGGGCGATCGCCAAACTGGCCGAGGACCTGCTCAATCGGACAATCAAAAGCTGGTGATAGTGGAGCGCCCGGTGCCCAGGTCGCTGGGAACCCGAACCGGGCTGGATGGTTGAACTACCAGTTGGGGCTTTTGCCCATTACCTTTCTCAGCGGGTTTGCAGAGGGGATACGATGTCAAAGACACGCCTGTTCACTTGGGCATTTCTCATTCTGGCAGCCACTGCCTCCATGGCGATCGCCGGGAGCCCCGGGGATGCGGGGTACACGTTCCTGAAGATCGGCACGGATGCACGGGCCGAGGGGATGGCCTCCGCGCAAACCGGATTGGGTGATGGGCTGGGTGCCGTCGCCTACAACCCGGCGGCCCTGGCCAAGACGCCGCCCAGACAGTTCTTGGCCACTTATAACAACTGGCTGGTTGATATTCAAAGTGGTTACCTCGCCGGCGCCATCGGCGTGGGACAGAATGGCCGTTTGGGTTTATCCGTGCAGTACCTGGACTACGGCGACTTCATCGCCCGCGACGGCGAGGGGAATCCAAGGTCCGACTTCGGCGCCTCGGACCTGGCAATTGGCGTGTCGCTGGCCGGTGCGCTGGGGGCGCGCACGCAGTGGGGCGTCACCGGGCGCTTCATCACCGAGTCGATGGATGATAGTTCCTCCCTCGGGCTGGCGGCGGATGTCGGGCTTTTGCATCAGTTGGGAGACAATCGCACCCGCCTCGGTCTGGCGGTGCGCAATGCCGGTGTGCAGACACGGGCCCTGACCGACGGTGGCCCTAAGGACGATTTGCCGATCACGTTCGCCGCCGGGATCTCGCACCGGCTCCAGGGGGCGCCGCTCTTGGCCGCAATTGACCTGCTCAAACCCAGGGATGATGATTTCGGTGCCGCCGCCGGTCTCGAACTCAGCGCGCTGTCGCCGCTCTATCTGCGCGCCGGGTACAACACCCTGGTCGGGAAGATCGACACCGGCTCGGGACGGGACAAGTGGGCCGGGATGACCATGGGACTTGGCTTCGTCATCGACCGGGTCGTCATTGATTACGCCTACGGATCCTATTCGCTCTTGGGCGATTCCCACCGTTTCACCCTGCGAACGAGCTTGTAGCTCATCGCCGCCCGTCGCTAACCCGCCGTACATGTTGCTGGCGGGGAGCGTCCCATTTCATTAAATCACATCACCGGAACGTCGACGAAAACGTCGATTGCGCCGGGAAGTGCGTCCGCAGCCAAAGCGAGGCCGATCATGAGTGATCGATGGACGTGTACGGCGAGATGGAGTGTCATCGGCGGAGTGCCGCATTGCTGTCTGCTCTTGGTATTCTCACTCGGATTGGCTTTGGGCTCGTGCGGCCCAAGCAGTCCTGATCCCAAGGACACGGTCAAAGAGATGTTCGCCGCGATGGAGCGATCGGACACGCTCCAGCTTTCGCGGCTGATCGATCTGCCCAGTGCGGCCCAGAATGTGCGGGCCGATCTGGCGCCGTCGCAGCCGGGTGAAAGCGAACCCGATTGGGGGCAACTGTTGCTCGCGTCCATGACGGGAGAAGGCGTATTGCGCAAGCGCTGGCTGGAGAATCAGATCGTTCTGGGAGCATCCCAGGTTCTGGACGACAGTGCCCTGGTTGAAGTGTCGTTCTTGGATCGACTCACGCGCGTGCAGTACTACAACAAGATGCGTCTCGTCTATCGCGACGGTCGTTGGGTGATCACCAGCTTTCGGACGATGTGAAGCGCCTTCCCGTCGACCGTGCCCGGGATTCACCCGCCATCGATGACGGTCTTTCACGATCAATGCCATGGAATCGGACGTTCAACTTGGCCCGTTACCGGTCTCCCAGGTCACGCTGGTCTTCATCGATGTTGAGACGACCGGGCTGCGCCCGGATCTTGATGACCGCGTGTGCGAGATGGCTCTGATCCGCCAACCCGGCAGGTACCGACCAGCGGAATGGTCAACGCTCATTGATCCGCAGCGGCCGCTGTCGGAGGGGGCATTTGCCGTCAATGGCATCACGCCGGAGATGCTCGTGGGCGCACCCACGTACGCGGATGTCGCTGATCACGTCGATGCCGCGCTTGCGGATGCGGTCTACGTGGCCCACAACGCCCCCTTCGACTTGGGTTTTCTCCGGGCCGAATACGCCCGCTTGGGACGGGTCTTCCCGGAACGCCCCACAATCGACACGGTGGCGCTGGCGCGCCGGTACCTGCGGCTGCCGTCCCATCGTCTGGGTGCCCTGGCGCGTCATTTTCGGATTCCCGACCCTGACGCGCACCGGGCATTGGGGGACTGTCGAACGACACGAGCGGTCCTGGCAGCGATCATTCGACGGGTGTTTCCCGACTCCGACCCCACGGTGGCGGAATTGACCTCCGTGACCCAGTCGTTCTCATCCAGGCGGACGGGGATGGTGGAGCCGGTCCTCCCGCCCTCGCTGGCGGAGATGATCGCCACGCAAAGACCGATCGAAATCGTGTACCTGTCGGCGGACGGGTCACGGACTCATCGGTCGATTCTCGTCCGGGATACGGTGCGTGTCGGCCGGCACATGTATCTCGTGGCCGATTGCCTGCTGCGACACGAGGAGCGTCGGTTTCGTCTGGACCGCATCATCGACTGGAATCTTCGGGAGTAGAAAACGACGATGGAGCCGGTCGATGACGGCATCGTGATCCGACCCCTCAGGCCCGGGGAGATTCCGCGCTTGTGGGGACTGTGGCGTGACTCGGGCGTGGCGATCCGTTCCGCCGGGCGGGACACCCTGGCCGAGTTGTCGCGGCAACAGCGCACAAACCCGGAGGGCTTCCTGGGAGCCTTCGCGGCAACAAACCTCGTCGGGTCGGTGATCGCCACCGACGACACCCGACGCGGCTGGATCAACCGTCTGGCGGTCCATCCTGAGAACCGACAGGCGCGTCTCGGTGCACGACTGTTGCAGGCGGCCGAGCGTGAGTTGCGCCGGCGGGGGTTGTTCATCATCGGTGCGCACATCGAAGCCGACAACCATGCATCACGCGCCTTGTACTTGTTTGCGGGATATAAACCTGATGAGAGAGATCGAGTACTTTTCCAAGCGGGATGGCGAGGATGTGTAGGCGGTCTGCCAGGATCGGATTGCGTCTTGTGCTCCTGACACTGCTCACGGTCACTGCGGTGCCGTCGCTGGCGCAGGATGCTCCCGCTAACAAGCGCGATGTTCCTGCCGTCGCCGCTTCGCTCATTCGGACAGGGCATGCCGACTCGGCGCTGGCAATGGTACGCCGCGCAATCCGCGCGGATTCCACCGACGCGAATCTGTGGTTGGCACTGGGGGAGGTGTACGCCGCGCTCGGTCGGATGACGGCGCGCATCTCCGCCTTTCGTCGCGCCCACGAGTTGCAGCCCGCCGCGGCGGATGCGCTCGCTGGACTGGCGGAGAGTTTTCTCGCTGGTGGCCAGGCGGATTCCGCAGGCGTGTACGCATGGAAGTTCACCAAGCTGGGTCAGTGGCGCAATCCCGAGGCTTACTACCTCATCGGCCGTGTGTATGAGGCGCAGGGCCAGGCCGACTCGGCGATCTACTATTATCGCTGGGCGCTGTCGCTCTTGCCCCGGCGGGGATTGTTCTAACGGATGCTGAAGACCATGCGCACAAGTGCCCCGGCATTCCCGGCGTCTCCTCGGGCGAGGTGTTCCGCACCTGTGTCGGGAAACAGAGGATCCCTTATCTCGACCCATGAAGAGAGCATCAGCGCCATCGTTCTAAGGGCCCCTGACGAAGTGAGCGGGCGAAAGAACTGCCTCACCCGATCCGTCCTCCGGACGGATCGACCTCTCCCCCTCGACTCCGCTCGGGGCAAGCCGGAGGGAGAGGTTGTCATCCCCTCTCCCTTGTGGGGCGAGGGCAGGGCTACCCTGAGCGAAGTCGAAGGGGTGAGGGGCTGTCGCAGACGCATTGAAAATGCCGAAGCCCCAACGCACCCCGGACTTCTCATTCTGTCAGACGCTCCAAGAAGGAGCAGGGGGATCTTGAATGACGGCCGGCGCCGCGTGCTGAACGTCATGGTTCTCGTGCTGCTGATCCTGGCGGCGCCGATGCTGCATCCGCCGGAGGCCGGCGCTTCCGAGTCCCTTCGCTTGCTGTGGGTCGGCGATCGCATCATGTCGTTTGTCCGTCACACGGTGCAGGGACAGGCACGACTCTGGACTCCCTCGGCCCCGGCGATCATCATCTTCTGGGCGCGCTGGTCTCCGTCGTCGCTGAGAGCGGTCAAAGACCTGGTCGCCGCGGAACCGAAGAGTGCGGCGCGCTGGGAGATCATGCCGATCAACGTCGATCACGCTCTCATCGACTCACGCGAGGCCGCATCGATTGAGGCGGCGCTGCGGCAAACCGGATACCAGGGTCCGGTCTGGTATGATGCCGAGTACGACCGTGTCCGTCGTTGGGGTCTTCTTTCGGTGCCGACCGTGATCATCGCGCGTATGGGCGGGATCGTGGAATTGGCGGAGGTGGGATGGTCGAGGCGTCAGCGCGACCGCATCATCTCCACGTATTGCGGCGCCATGACGGACACGACTCACGCCGTCATGCCTGATTCGATCGAGTACCGGTGTCGTCGTGATCTGAGCCATGCCCGCTTCCTCTGGCAAAGCGGTGCCGGGGACAGCGCCAAGGCACTGGCTCGTCGCGTCCAGTCGGCCTGCTCCACCATGGCCGATCCGTCGATTCTCTTGTCGTGGTGGCACTGGGAGGCTCAGGATACGGTATCGGCCCGCGCCGCGGCGGCGGCAGCGGTCCAAGCCGATTCGACCAATCCGTGGGGTTGGGTCACGCTGGCGGCGGTCGAAGAGCTGTGCGGGCGCTGCGAAGAGGCCCGCTCTTGTGCCGCGCGAGCGCTGGCGCTGGATTCCACCTTCACGCCGCCCCGCTTCGTGATGGCACGGTGTGCATTGATTGTCGGCGACACGCTTTTGGTGCGCGAGGCGGTCTCTCACCTTGAGAAGACCAGCCGTCACGACCCGGAACTGGCCTTGATTCGCGCCAAGCTGCGGGAGCTCCGCGGCGACCTTGCGGGAGCGGCCGCAGATTGGCATGAGGCGATCGGCGACTATCTGCGCAGGAATGATGAACGGGTAATGCGCCGGGTGCCGCGACGGTCAGGAGCGGCCGGACCGTGACAGTTCGTGGGGGACCGGAAACAGACGCCACGATGGAGGGAAACCAGTATATTGGGTTCTTGGGTCGCTGGAGCGCCATGCGGCGCCGGACGATAAATGAGATGATGGTCTGACCGAACTCATGTGAGGAGCAAGTCATGGGACAGAAGATAAGGCACAGCGCATTCGTGGCGGCCGCGTGCGTCTTGGCGGTGGCAGGCGGTCTGGTCGTCCATGCCGCTGAGAAGTCCTCGGTGGACAAGATCACGGCGTACCTTGGCCCGGGTGCGACCCCCAACAAAGCGATTGTGACAGTCTGGATGACGAACGTGAACCCCGTTGTCGGAATCACACTGCCATTCAAGTTCGCGCCGGGAGCCGACTCCGTCATGCTGGATTCACTGCTGACCACACAGGGGCGGGCGGCTTCCTTTCACGTCACTCAGCCCCTGTACAAGAAGGAGAACCAGACGCTGCTGGTGAACATGCTGGCCGGAATGGACTCCGTGGCCATTCTGGCGGGGGCGATTCCCCCAGGCGAGGGATTGCTGGCAACTTTATTCTTCAGCTCGAAGTCTGCCTTTCCCACTGAAGCCTTCAAGATGGCCGCAGTCCGTCTCCCTCCGGAGAACAACCTCCTGTTTGTGACCAACTCGTTCAATTCGATTCAGCCGGAATTCGAGTTGATCAAGAAACCGGCGCCGCCGTGGCCGCCCAAGACCGGTCAGAAGACGACAAAGGAGAGCGGCAAGGCGGGGGATCGCTAACGAGGACGACCGGGTCACCTCCCAGAATGACATTGACTTCAGGCAAAGCTCTGGGCTATCAAGCGCCCCGGTTTCCCACTCACAGAAGTGGGGGCCATGTGGGCATGGCATGCCGCCCTAGCTCAGTTGGTAGAGCAACGGACTGAAAATCCGTGTGTCCGCAGTTCAACTCTGCGGGGCGGCACTTTGGTGATCGTTGCCTGGCCCACAGGTTGTCTTCGACCACGCCACCGTAGCTCAGCTGGTAGAGCAGACGATTCGTAATCGTCAGGTCAGCGGTTCGATCCCGCTCGGTGGCTTTGTGCTCCGCCCTCGCTCTTGCCACTCTCAAGAGGATGTCGGGAGAGTGTCTTTGCATCCGGGACACATGGCGCGCCGTCCATCGACGTACCTGGTGTTTGCCCTGCCGTTGGCGGCGCTACTTCTCACCCGGTGGTGGACCCATTCCGACTGGCTGCTCGACGCCGATGCGGTCAATTATGCCCGCGCGCTGGCTGTCTTCGATCTCTCTCGAGGTTCCCCGCACCCGCCGGGTTATGTCCTCTTCGTCCTGCTGGCACGATTCGTCCACCAGTGGATCTCTGATCCCAACTCTGCTTACATCATTGTCAACGGTCTGATGCAGGCGTTGACGCTGGCGCTGGTCGCGAGCGTCTTTCGCCGGATGATCGGTCACATCGACACGATTCTCATCGCCGCGGTCGTTCTCTTCCATCCCCTTTTCTGGTACTATGGGAGCACCGCGTCCGTCTACACCGCCGATGCCGCCGTGACGCTGCTGATTGCCCACGCCATCCTCTCGCACCGCGACTCCCCGACGGCAGGACGCGCGTTTCTCCTTGGGCTGGTGTGGGCGGGAGCCGGGGGAATACGTCAGTTCACGGCCTTGCTGGCGGCACCGGCCGTCCTCCGGCATCTGTGGCGGGTGCGTCGCGATGTGGCTTGGACCAGGCTGATTTCGGGCGCGGTTCTGGGCGTCACGCTTTGGTTCGTGCCCCTGATGTACCTGTGTGAGGGGTGGTCGAAATACAAGACGGCATCTCGCGACATGTTCGAGTACTATCTTCTCACCCGCTCGCCTCTCTTCTCGCACAACTTGTCTGGTGTCTTCTACAACATGCTGTCGTGGTGCGGGGCCGCCTTTCAACTCCTCTGGCCACTGCTGCCACCGCTGGCCCTGGCTTTTGTCGCTGTTGTTCGCCGGCGGCAACGGCGTGCTCGTGGAGCGCCAGCCGATTCCGATGCCGGCTTGTGGCTCTTGTTGATCGGCCCGGCGGCCCTGTTCTTCCTGCTTGTTCACTGTGGTCAGATGGGATACATGCTGGGCTTCCTTGTGCCCGTTCTGGCATACCTGACCGGGGTCGTTCGGGGGCGCGGGGTTTCAAGGGGATGGCGGTGGGCGCTCGCGGCGACCGCTGTCATCGAGTTCGGCTGGTTCGCTCTGTGTCCACCGCCATCCCAGAAGTATCCCTCCGCTCAACCCCCGGAGTTCTATTTCCAGTTGCGCAACTGGCCGACGGTGGCCGCCAAGGTCTATAAGTACCAGTCCGACTTCACCCGCCAGGGTTTGCAAAAATGGCAGGACATCCTAAGGGGATACTTGCATACAATCAGTGCCTTCCCTGCCGACAGCACGGTCATCATCCACGCCTACGAACGCGAGCTTCAAGTCAACGTACTGGGTTACTACACCGCACCCAGTGCGCTCGTGAACCGCCACTGGCAGCGGTGGTGCTGGACATGCTCCGCCGGTCGGTGTGAAGACCTCAGTATCTCCATTCGGGATTCCCTGACTGTGCTGGAGTTGCCGCCCCGAATCAGGACGGTTCTCCTGATCGACGAGCGTGATTCGACCTCAGTTCGCCTGTACGACCCAGTCCTGGACCGATGGCGAAAGGGGCCGATTGCTGTCGCTCGTGATGGGGTCGTGGCTGTGGAGGATCTCAGAGTGCAGTGGCAGTGACACCGGCACGAGACCGCCCATTCAGAATGTAAGCCATTGCGATATAGCGTCTTGACGCGACTTGAGCGTGGTGCCGCCAAGGCGAACGAATTCACATCCGGGTTCGATTCTTGGGGCAACTTGTCGATAACTCGAAGTGGTGCAAACGAGTAATGCGGCACCACGTATAGGGCTTGGAAAAGCGAGCGAGCGGAGAGGCTGTGGTTTTTTCCGCTTGACTTTGTTTCTTGCGCCTGTATAATCAGAGTTTGCCGTGCGAGCGGCAAGGGTGTCTTCTGCTCTTTGAAAAGAGAATAGCGTTGACAGGCCAGACGCAGTTTTGATGCGGGCCTATGGAGATCCTCACACGATCTTCAAGGCCGAATTCGGACAATGAAGACGTTCATCACGGATCGTCTTCCTGAGAATCGATGATGAGTTGATTTCTCACGGAGAGTTTGATCCTGGCTCAGAACGAACGCTGGCGGCGTGCCTCATACATGCAAGTCGTGCGAGAAAGCGTCCTTCGGGGCGTTAGTAAAGCGGCGCACGGGTGCGTAACACGTGGGCAACCTGCCCACCGGTTCGGGATAAGCTCTCGAAAGGGGGTCTAATACCGAACGACAACCGGAGGGGGCATCCCTTCCGGTTCAAAGGCGGTCACTTTCGGGTGGCCGTCGCCGGTGGATGGGCCCGCGGTCCATTAGCTTGTTGGCGGGGTAATGGCCCACCAAGGCCGTGATGGATAGCCGACCTGAGAGGGTGACCGGCCACACTGGGACTGAGATACGGCCCAGACTCCTACGGGAGGCAGCAGTAGGGAATATTGCGCAATGGGCGAAAGCCTGACGCAGCAACGCCGCGTGGGTGACGAAGCTCCTTGGAGTGTAAAACCCTGTCGCCGGGGAAGAAACGGTCGTTCAGGAAATGGGACGGCCCTGACGGTACCCGGAGAGGAAGTTCCGGCTAACTCCGTGCCAGCAGCCGCGGTAACACGGGGGGAACGAGCGTTGTTCGGATTTACTGGGCGTAAAGGGTGCGTAGGCGGGCCGGTCAGTCGGGTGTGAAAACCCGCGGCTTAACCGCGGGCTGGCATTCGAAACTGCCGGTCTTGAGTACGGGAGAGGGAAGTGGAATTCCTGGTGTAGCGGTGAAATGCGTAGATATCAGGAGGAACACCGTTGGCGAAGGCGGCTTCCTGGACCGATACTGACGCTGAGGCACGAAGGCCGGGGGAGCAAACAGGATTAGATACCCTGGTAGTCCCGGCGGTAAACGATGGGCACTAGGTGTCGGAGGTATCGACCCCTCCGGTGCCGCAGTTAACACATTAAGTGCCCCGCCTGGGGAGTACGGCCGCAAGGTTGAAACTCAAAGGAATTGACGGGGGCCCGCACAAGCGGTGGAGTATGTGGTTTAATTCGACGCAACGCGAAGAACCTTACCTGGGCTTGACATGCGGTGGACCGGGTCAGAGATGACCCCTCTCCTTCGGGAGTCGCCGCACAGGTGCTGCATGGCTGTCGTCAGCTCGTGCCGTGAGGTGTTGGGTTAAGTCCCGCAACGAGCGCAACCCCTGTCCTCAGTTGCCAGCGGATCATGCCGGGAACTCTGGGGAGACTGCCCCGGTCAACGGGGAGGAAGGTGGGGATGACGTCAAGTCCTCATGGTCCTTACGTCCAGGGCTACACACGTACTACAATGGCCGGTACAGAGGGTCGCAAGACCGCAAGGTGGAGCCAATCCCTAAAGCCGGCCTCAGTTCAGATTGGAGTCTGCAACCCGACTCCATGAAGGTGGAATCGCTAGTAATCGCGGATCAGCACGCCGCGGTGAATACGTTCCCGGGCCTTGTACACACCGCCCGTCAAGCCATGGAAGTCGGGGGTACCCAAAGTCATCGTTCTAACCCGCAAGGGATGGCGATGCCCAAGGTAAACCCGATGACTGGGGCTAAGTCGTAACAAGGTAGCCGTAGCGGAAGCTGCGGCTGGATCACCTCCTTTCTAAGGAGTACGGTGTGACGTTCCGCTTTCGGGCGGAACAGAACAACCGAGGTCGATCGCATCGAATCGGCCGACGGCCTGTCACGCTATTTGTTTCCATACTGCCAGTTTGAGCGGGGGTTCAAGCCACAGGCCTCGGACCTCCGGGTCGCAGCCGGGCAGGGCCTATAGCTCAGACGGTTAGAGCGCGCGCCTGATAAGCGCGAGGTCAGTGGTTCAACTCCACTTAGGCCCATAGTCATGCGCGGGTCGGCCCGCATATCACCATCAGGCGCGATGTCGGCAGGAGAGGATCTGGGGACGTAGCTCAGCTGGGAGAGCGACGGTTTTGCACGCCGTAGGTCGCCGGTTCGATCCCGGTCGTCTCCACCAACGGCAGTGCATGCCCCGACAAGTTTCGCGGTCGCCGGTGGGGGATCGCAGCCGGACGGTTCTTTGACAACTTCATACGGGAAGTGTCTCGATTTCTCTTTCGACCGAGAGAGTCGATCGAGCCACCCAAGGATTTTCGGTCAAGTTACCAAGGGTATACGGGGGATGCCTTGGCACGGGTAGGCGAAGAAGGACGTGGTAAGCTGCGATAAGCCTCGGGTAGCGGCAAACACGCATTGATCCGGGGATTTCCGAATGGGGCAACCCGGTTCCGTTCATACGGAATCACCCCCCGCTGAATCCATAGGCGGGCGGGAGCGAACGAGGAGAACTGAAACATCTTAGTACCCTCAGGACAAGACGACAATAGTGATTCCCTCAGTAGCGGCGAGCGAACAGGGAACAGCCCAAACCGGTTGGCACGTTAAAGGCGGCGTCCGTTGTGCGGCCGGGGTAGCGGGACTCATTCGTGGCCTCCATGCCGGGAGGCCGGGGAGTTACCAATCACATTCATAGCCGAAGTATCTGGAACGATACGCCACAGAAGGTGAAAGGCCTGTAGGCGAAATGGATGTGACTTCCCAGGATGGGCACCCAAGTAGGGCGGGACACGTGAAATCCCGTCTGAATCCGTCGCGACCACGCGATAAGGCTAAATACTCACCCGTGACCGATAGTGAACCAGTACCGCGAGGGAAAGGTGAAAAGCACTCCTGACGGAGAGTGAAATAGTACCTGAAACCGTATACCTACAAGCTGTGGGAGTCCTTCCCTGGTCTTCGGACCGGGGCGGGATGACCGCGTGCCTATTGAATAATGATCCGGCGAGTTGCTCGCATATGGCCGGTTAAGCCAAACACTGGCGCAGCCGTAGCGAAAGCGAGTCCGAAATGGGCGTCATATGGTCGTATGCGGCAGACCCGAAGCCGTGTGATCTAGGCATGGCCAGGATGAAAGCGCGGTAAAACGCGCTGGAGGTCCGAACCCACCTGCGTTGAAAAGCCGGGGGATGAGCTGTGCCTAGGGGTGAAAGGCCAATCAAACTCGGCGATAGCTGGTTCTCCCCGAAATAGCTTTCGGGCTAGCCTCGTGTCATAGAGCCGCGGAGGTAGAGCACTGAATGGGCTAGGGGCCCCACAAGGTTACCGACCCCAATCAAACTCCGAATGCCGCGGTATCGTTCCACGGGAGTCAGGGCGCGAGGGATAAGCTTCGCGTCCGAGAGGGAAACAACCCAGATCGCCGGCTAAGGCCCCCAAGTGCACGCTGAGTGACTAAGGATGTAGGACTACTAAAACAGCTAGGATGTTGGCTTAGAAGCAGCCACCATTTAAAGAGTGCGTAATAGCTCACTAGTCTAGTGATCCTGCGCCGATAATTACCGGGACTAAGCGTGCCGCCGAAGCCGCGAACTCCGCCTTCGGGCGGTTTGGTAGGGGAGCATTGCCAACGGGGCGAAGGCCGTCCGTGAGGACGACTGGACCGTTGGGAAGTGATTATGCCGGAACGAGTAGCGATAAGACGGGCGAGAAACCCGTCCACCGAAAACCCAAGGGTTCCTGAGGAAGGTTAATCCGCTCAGGGTCAGTCGGGTCCTAAGCCGAGGCCGAGAGGCGTAGGCGATGGCAAACAGGCGAACATTCCTGTACCTCCTGAGGACGCGTTTGAGCGATGGGGTGACGCAGAAGCAATGGCCAGCCCGGTGTCGGATGTCCGGGTCCAAGCTGGTAGGAGGGTGCGGCAGGCAAATCCACCGCACCATGACTCCGAGAGGCGATGGGGAGGGCGCAAGCCCGCAAACTGGTCTTCAGCCCGCTGCCGAGAAAAACCTCTAAGCGAGTGTCTTCGGGAGCCCGTACCGTAAACCGACACAGGTGGGTGAGGAGAATATCCTAAGGTGCTCGAGAGAACCCTCGTTAAGGAACTAGGCAAAATGGCCCCGTAACTTCGGAAGAAGGGGTGCTCCTGAGTACGTCGTCGTGCACGCCACGGCGGCGGAATGGAGCCACAGTAAAGTGGCCTGGGTGACTGTTTACTAAAAACACATGTCTGTGCGAAGCCTAAGAAGGCGACGTATACGGACTGACACCTGCCCGGTGCTGGAAGGTTAAGAGGAGGGGTCAGTTCGCCGCAAGGCGGACGAAGCTCTGAATCGAAGCCCCAGTAAACGGCGGCCGTAACTATAACGGTTCAATCACGTCCCCTTTATCCGATTCGCTACCCTTGTTCTGCAACCGCAGAACGAAAATAGGGCCGTTACCAAATCCGGCTATATGCTGGAACCTCCGTGTATCCGAGACTACAGGCGTTGTGGCTCTTGTGGAGGCGCATGGCAACGCGCCCGTCTACGTCCCCGACGCGTGTGACAACGTCCTCGGTGCGGACAACCAGCAGGAAAGACCGCAGTTGACAGTTCTTGTAGGGGCACGGCGTGCCGTGCCCGGCAAGACGGTTCGTTTGCGGAATCCCCAGAGACTATACGCCGGAGACGCGCGCGCTCTTGTCATTCCGAGCGCAGCGAGGAATCTGCTGTCCAAGAAAAGCAGATCCTTCGCGACCGATTCGCACAAGGTGCGAATCGGGCTCAGGATGACAGTAGGTTGAGTCTGTGCGTCAAGACATAGTCCGACCTGCATGGCGACATGCAGAGCCCGACGGAAACGATCGGGCCGATCCTGTCCATGCAATCACACGCCCGTGTGAGGACAGAGGGCTTCCAGCCCCCTGCGCAGCGGGCTGAAAGCCCGCTGTCCTCGATGGTTGGTGATGGCCGGGATCTGTAACAACCTGCCTAAGGTAGCGAAATTCCTTGTCGGGTAAATTCCGACCTGCACGAATGGTGTAACAACTTGGGCGCTGTCTCAACGAGGGGCTCGGCGAAACTGTAGCAGCGGTGAAGATGCCGCTTACCCGTATCGGGACGGAAAGACCCCGTGAACCTTTACTGTAACCTGGCATTGGGTTTTGATGTGGCATGTGTAGCATAGGTGGGAGACGTTGAGACCGGGTCGCTAGACTCGGTGGAGTCGCCGTTGAAA
Organism: Candidatus Zixiibacteriota bacterium; assembly: GCA_040752595.1. Taxonomy (NCBI): domain Bacteria; kingdom Pseudomonadati; phylum Candidatus Zixiibacteriota; species Candidatus Zixiibacteriota bacterium. The sequence continues at coordinate 61,356 of JBFMGX010000005.1, read as the reverse complement.
TACCACCCTTGTTATATTGGAATTCTAACCCAGGGCCGTGAATCCGGCTCGGGAACATTGCCAGGCGGGCAGTTTGACTGGGGCGGTTGCCTCCTAAACGGTAACGGAGGCGCCCAAAGGTTCCCTCAGGCTGTTTGGTAATCAGCCGCAGAGCGTAAAGGCACAAGGGAGCTTGACTGCGAGACCAACAAGTCGAGCAGGTGCGAAAGCAGGGCTTAGTGATCTGGCGGTTGCGCGTGGAAGCGCCGTCACTCATCGGACAAAAGGTACTCCGGGGATAACAGGCTTATCTCCTCCGAGAGTTCACATCGACGAGGAGGTTTGGCACCTCGATGTCGGCTCATCGCATCCTGGAGCTGGAGAAGGTTCCAAGGGTTCGGCTGTTCGCCGATTAAAGCGGTACGTGAGCTGGGTTTAGAACGTCGTGAGACAGTTCGGTCCCTATCTGATACGGGCGTAGGAAACTTGCGGGGAGCTGTTCTTAGTACGAGAGGACCGGAATGGACGGACCTCCGGTGTACCGGTTGTCACGCCAGTGGCACCGCCGGGTAGCCGCGTCCGGAAGGGATAAGCGCTGAATGCATCTAAGTGCTAAGCCCACCCCAAGACTAGGTTTCCCACTCTTCGGAGTCTGTAGGCCCCAGGTAGATTACCTGGTTGATAGGTCGCAGGTGTAAGCCCCGTGAGGGGTTCAGCCGAGCGATACTAATCGGCCGTGCGACTTGACCGAATAAAATTCCCACGGGATTTCAGACGAAATCCCTGGGTGGGTTGATCGATTTGACCTTCCCTCTCCTCCAGGAGAGGGTGGGGCTCGCCCTGAGCATAGTCGAAGGGCGAGGGTCAGAAGAAATCAGTGCACTATTCACTTCCCATATGAAGTTGTCGGCGAACCGATCGGTTCTAATCCCCCTCTCCCTGGAGGGAGAGGGCTGGGGTGAGGGTTCTTATCCTGGTCTCGGCAACGAGAGGATGTGGCCCTGACCCTGGTCAGGGTTGATCAACGCCACAAGTTTCCGGTGGCAATGGCGAGGGGGAAACACCCGTTCCCATTCCGAACACGGCCGTTAAGCCCCTCTGCGTCGATGGTACTGCCCGCTCGCGCGGGTGGGAGAGTAGATCGCCGCCGGGAGTAAATCGAAGCCCCGTTCGCACACAGCGAATGGGGCTTTCTGTTTTTGGCGGGACATGTAGGGGCGGTTCGCGAACCGCCCGTCCTCTCCAGGATAGACGGGCGCATCGCGATGCGCCCCTACAGGCCATCGCCGGCGAAAACAGCAGACCCCTCCCCACGCTCGGGGTGACAGGATCCCCCTGGGCGTTCCCCTGTCATTCCGAACGAAGTGAGGAATCTGCTGTTTCTTGATGGCCCTCTTTTCATGATTGCCATGCCGCCGTTTCCGCCGTAATTACCGGCAGAGGTCCGTGCCATGGTGCGCATACCGGTCGATCACGCGCGCATTCGGGAATTCTGCCGGCGCAATCACATCCGCAAGCTGTCGTTCTTCGGCTCGGTCCTGCGCGACGATTTCACCCCCGACAGCGACGTCGACGTCTTGGTCGAATTCGAGCCGGGCCAGACGCCGGGGCTGGCGTTTTTCGGGATGGGAGATGAGCTCTCCGAGATTCTGGGCCGGAAGGTCGATTTCAATACCGCTGGGTTCTTGGGGAAGCGGTATCGCGATGACGTGATCCGGACGGCGGAGGCGGTATATGACGCTGCGTGATGATCCCGGCCGGATGCAGGACATGTTGGAGTATGCCCGTGAGGCCATCGAGATGTGTCGCGGGCTCAGCCGAACAGACCTCGATCGGGATCGGAAGCTGAATCTCGCGCTGGTGCGCCTTCTCACAGTGATTGGAGAGGCCGCCAGTGGCGTGAGCGCTGAGGCCCGAGCCAACAGTTCGGCAATCCAGTGGCCCCAGATGGTGGCATTCGCAACCGTTTGATCCACGCCTACGAAGAGGTGGATTTCGACATTCTTTGGGATGTAGTGACCAACGACCTACCGCCGCTGATCGCCGCGTTGGAGAGGATTCTGGAGTGAGGATGAGATGAGCTCGCGTGGCGAGCACCGCACGTCGAGGAAGTACGGGAGGCGAAAACGTCAGAAGCTCAGGGTTCCCATAAAGGGGAGGGAGGGATCATCGTGGCCAGCTTCCTTCTCGGGCTGGCAGTTGTTATCAGCACTCTGATCGTCACCAAGGCATTCGTCAAGGTCAAGGCTTTCGGGCAGACGATCACCGTCACCGGCTCGGCGTCGAAGCCGATACGATCCAACCGCGGCCTATGGGAGGGGACAGTCTCTGTCACTGCCGCCAACATCGAAGAGGCATACTCCCAGCTCAAGTCGCATCTGGCGAAGACCGAGGCCTTCCTCGGACAAGAGGGGTTTCAACAAGGGCAATACGAGATCGGCGCCGTTCAAATCGCCAAGAACATGAACCGAGAGGGGGTTCTGACGGGTTACAGCCTGCGGCAGACCCTCAAAGTCGCCCTTGATGACATTGATCGCGTGACGAGTCTCTCCCGCACGGCATCTTCGCTTGTGGAAGCCGGCATAGAATTCTATTCCGGGAGTCCGCGCTACCTGTTTACGGGCCTGGATGCGCTGAAGATCGACATGATCAGGGCAGCGACGGAGAATGCGAAGCTGCGGGCGCATCAGCTTGCGGAAATAACCGGACGCAAGGTCGGTGCGCCGGCATCTGCGCGCGTCGGCGTCTTTCAGATCCGCGCTCTCAACTCCCAGGAGGTGTCGGACATGGGGATGAGTGACGAGCGCTCGATTGATAAGGAAATTGTCTCAACCGTGACTGTGAGCTTCCTGTTTGAATGAGTCAGGTCCTGCCAACAGGTGTGCCCGCGGTCTCGGACCGTGGTCGCGCGGAACCGCCATCAGAGATGGCGGGCACGCGACGGAGCTGGATCGTTGGTGGGCAGAGCCCACCCTACGAGGACGAAGCCGTCGAGATCTGTAGGGTGGGCTCCGCCCACCATCTCGTCTGTGGATCCCTCAGGTTGCCATTTCCGCGCGCATGAACGCCCACATCCCGGCGGCGTGGGCGAAGGAGCGACGGTAGAAGGCGGGGTCGCGGAAATGCGGACGGGCGGGATCGGCATTGCGGTAGGTCCAGTTGGCGACGATCGTGTTGAATGCCTGCCAGGCATCGAGAAGGCCACGCATGATGATGCGCGACTCGGCACGGCTGAACGGTTGCAGATAGCGCTCGAGGAACGCCGCGACTTGCTCGTGTTGCAACGCTAGTTCGCCCTCCCAGGAAGTCACGAACGGCGACATAACGCCGCAGAGATCGAGCGCGGGATGGGAACATATCGCCCAGTCCCAGTCGATCAGGCGGGCACCCTCGGATGTGACGATGATATTCCCCGGCACAAGATCATTGTGCACGAGGCAATCGAAGCGTCGATCGAACGGCGGTTGCGCCTCAAGCAGCGCGAGCGATGCTGTGGCCGCACGGTGCAAGCTCTCAGCGGGATCACCGACCTGGCTCCAACCGGTCTTACAGCTCTTTCTCGGTGCTGTCGGGTGCCCACACCCGACAGCAGCGCCGGGTGTGGGCACCCGGCGCCACGCGCGTCTTTGGCCCCGCAGCCGGGTGATGGGACCCACTGTGGTATTGTCGAGGTACCATTGCAGGTGATGGCGGAGATACGTCCGAAGGTCGGTTGTTTCCCTTGCCGCGATTTTCAGATGTCGTGTGCGCCGGTGCAGAGTCGCGAGTGTCGCGGCCAGCGGGCGAAGATCGCGGTTGTAATCGAACCGACGGCCATCGAGCCATTCCCAGATTTCATAGCCGAAGACGCGATTGTCTGCTTCCCTGTATCCTTGGCATAGGAGCCGAGGGGCAGTCCGGCACGCCGCCAACCGGGCGTGTCGTTCCCAGTCGCCGAACTCCATATCCGCCGGCCCGATGCGGACAGCAAATGCCCCTTGATCCGTCGTCACGCGAAATGTCGCATGGTGCGACCCCGACCGGCAGCGTCCGGATCGTCGCATACGTCCCACCGCCGCAGCACGGCAAATTCCGGGCAGGAGATCACTCGTCACCAGTCTGATGGTAATCCCAGTCATGGGTTCCCTTATTGCTCTCAGCGAAGAAACAGCAGATCCCTCGCTTCGCTCGGGATGACAATCTGTCGGGAGGCAACTGTGCATTTCCCCGACTCGCCTGCGGCGAATCGACCTCTCCCGGAGGGAGAGGTCGGCTTTCCCCCTCTTACCTCCAGTACAAGATCACCCGGCCGGTCACTCGAACCCTCCGCGATTCCGGAAGCAGTCCTGTCAGAAAGATAGCGACGGACCACGCCCACAGCCAGAATGACAAGCTGGTTGCTCATTGGCATGTCTCAAGTCCACGCCCCGTTGTCAAAATGCCCACCGTTCGAACCGTATTCGGTTGACAGATTTCAAGATGCATTGCATCGATATATCACGGTCCCCGCGGGGATTCGTGACCCAGCAACCCCCAATCGGCACAAGCAGAACCAAGTCGGCATCGCGCCGGCCCGGGGCGCTGGCAGGTAACAAGACGAGGAGGATTTTCCCGCAATGAGTATCAGCAAACTGGCGGCATCGATCGCCGATTCCCCCACCCTGCGACTCAATGAGCAGGCGCGCCTTCTCAGGGAAAAGGGGGAACCGGTCATCCACTTGGGCGCCGGGGAACCCAAGAGCAAGGTCCCGGTGGAGGCGATCCGCAGTGCCGCCGCCCAGATCACCTCGGGGGAGGTGCGATACACCCCCACCGACGGTATCCCTGAGCTCAAGAAGGCCATTCTCCGGTACATGGAGGAAAACTACAACAAGGTCGTCCATCCCGAAAACGTCATCGTCTCCGGCGGCGCCAAGCAGGCGTTGTCGGTACTGCTTACGGTGTTGATCAACCCGCAGGATGAAGTGATCATCACCGCGCCGTACTGGGTCAGCTATCCGGAGATGGTCAAGCTCGTCTATGGCGTCCCGGTCATCGTGCGCTCGGAGGATGGTCGGTTTCAGCCGCGCCTGCAGGACATCAAGGCCGCGGTCAGCTCCTACACCAAGGCGATCATTCTCAACAGCCCCAACAACCCGTCGGGGGCGGTCTATGACGCCGACTTCATTGGCGAGATCGTCGAGTTCTGCGAGCAGAAGGGGATTTACCTCATCACCGATGACATCTATCACAAGCTGATCTTCGACGGCAAATCGTTCTGTCCGGCCTACCGGTTCGTCAAGAAGGACATCGAGGATTCCAAGGTCATCGTGATCAACGGCGTCTCGAAGCTGTATGCGATGACCGGCTTTCGCATCGGGTGGACCGTGGCGCCGAAGAAGATCGTCGAGGTCATGGTGAACGTGCAGGCGCAGACGACGTCCTGTCCGTCGACGATCTCCCAGGTCGCCTCGGTCGGCGCGCTCAGCGGCATCCAAAGCGGCGTGGAGAGTCTCCGTTACACGTTGGAGAACAACCGCAACATCATTGTGCAGGAGTTGAAGTCGATCGATGGAATTCACATCACTCCGCCCGGCGGCACGTTCTATTGCCTCCCCGACTTCCGCGCCTTCAACAAGAGCTCCGTGGACCTCTGCCATTTCCTTCTCAACAAGGTCCGCGTCGTGACCGTGCCGGGGAAGGAGTTCGGCATGGAGGGGTACTTGCGGCTCAGCTATTGCGGGACGGTGAAAGACATCACAGAGGGCGTGGCCCGGATCCGGTGGGCCATCGACCCCGATGCGCCCAACGAACTCTTCATCGGCGACAGAAAGCTCGTGAGGGACTGGCTATGAAGTTCTATCTCGATATCAAGACTCCGGCGCAGGACATCGCAGGCGAGCGGGCCTCGGACTTTCGTCTGAAGGACCAGGGATTCGCCAAGTTGAACCGCGTCTACTGGAATCTGGGAAGTTCGGCCTTGTACGAGGAGGCGATCTTCCGTCGCGAGGGACAGCTCGGGCATACGGGGTCGTTCATTGTCAACACCGGCAAGCACACGGCCCGGGCCGCCAACGACAAGTTCGTCGTCCGCGAGGCCACAACCGAAGACCATGTGTGGTGGGGGAAGTACAATCGCCCCTTCAGCGCCGAGAAGTTCAGCGCCGTGATGAACCGTCTGCAGGCGTACCTCCAGGACCGCGATGTCTTCGTGCGCGATTGCCATGTCGGGGCCGACCCCAACTACCGCTTCCCCATCCGCGTGGTGACCGAGCACGCGTGGCACAGTCTGTTCGCCCGCAACATGTTCATCCCTGTGGACTCGCTGGAGGAGCAGCGTCGCCACATTCCCGAGTTCACGATCATCTGCATTCCGTCGTTTCAGGGCGCCCCGGAGGTCGATGGCACGCTGTCGCCGACCTTCATCCTGTTGAGCTTCGAACAGAAGCTGGTCTTGATCGGCGGGACCGGGTATGGCGGGGAGATCAAGAAATCGGCGTTCACCATCCTCAACTACCTGCTCCCCCTGCAGGGAATCCTGAGCATGCATTGCTCGGCCAACGTCGGCAACAACGGCGAAAGCGCGCTCTTCTTCGGATTGTCGGGAACCGGCAAGACGACGCTGTCGGCTGATCCGCGTCGGCGGTTGATCGGCGATGACGAGCACGGCTGGAGCGACGAGGGCATCTTCAACTTTGAGAACGGTTGCTATGCCAAGGTGATCGCCCTGTCGCCGACCGCCGAGCCGGAGATCTATGCCTGCACGCGGCGGTACGGCACTATTCTCGAAAACGTCATCTTCGACCCCGTGAGTCGCGTCCCCGATCTCGATGACGATAGCCGCACCGAAAACACGCGGGCCTCCTATCCGCTGGACTACATCGACAACTCCGTTCCCGAGAAGATGGCAGGGCACCCGAAGAACATCATCATGCTCACCTGTGACGCTTCGGGGGTCATGCCGCCCATATCGCGCCTGACGCCGGACCAGGCGCTGTATCATTTCATTTCCGGCTACACCGCCAAGGTGAGCGGGACCGAGATCGAACTGGGCAAGGAGCCCGAGATCACCTTCAGCGCCTGCTTCGGCGCGCCGTTCATGGTGCATCACCCGTACTTCTACGCCGACCTGTTGAAGCGCAAGATGCTGCGCTACAAGGTCAACTGCTGGCTGGTCAACACCGGCTGGACCGGCGGGCCGTATGGCATCGGCAAGCGGATCAGCATCCGCCACACGCGCGCCCTCCTCGATGCGGCATTGGAAGGGAAGCTCGACAACGTGGAGTACTGGACCGATCCGGTCTTTGGATTCTCCGTTCCCAAAACCTGTCCGGAGGTTCCCGATTCGGTTCTCCGTCCCGAGAGCACCTGGCCCGACAAGGACGCCTACAAGATGAGGTACCGTGATCTGGCGATGCGCTTCATCGCCAATTTCAAACAGTTCACGGACGGGTGTCCCCCGGAAATCGTCGCCGCGGGACCGAAGGTGTAAAGAGCATCCGTCTTCTGTTTTGGCTGTGATGGTGGGCGGAGCCCGCCATATCATTGGATGCAGTAGTAGGGCGGGCTCCGCCCGCCTTTCTTGTGCACGGTCGTTGCTGCTTGACGAGTTCTTGTTCTTGGAGAGTTGACGATGAGCATTGTCCTTGACGGATCCGGACTGACGATCGACAAACTCGTCCGCATCGCTCGTGATGGCGAGCCGGTACAACTGCATCCCGAGGCCCTCGAACGGATCAAGGTGTGTCGCGGGATGCTGGAGGAGAAGATCCGGGCGCGCGAGATCATGTATGGCGTCAACACCGGGATCGGCGAGTTCTCCGAAGTTGTACTGACCGATGAGCAGGTGCAGCAATTCCAGCGGTACCTGATCTACAATCACGCCGCCGGGATCGGCGAACCGGCGCCGATCGAGCATGTACGCGGCGCCATCGCCGGACGGGTCAACGTCCACGCCCATGGGAAGTCCGGTTGTCGGCCTGAGATCACACTGACGTTGGTGGAGATGCTGAACAAGGGCGTCACGCCGGTGGTCTGCCAGAAGGGGTCGGTCGGCGCCAGCGGCGACTTGGCGCCGATGTCGCAGATTGCCCTGCTCATGATGGGTGAGGGAGAGGCGTTCTATCAGGGTCAGCGCCTCCCCGGCAAAGAGGCGATGGACCGCGCGGGAATCCCCATCCCGCAGTTACAGGCGCGCGATGGTCTGGCGGTGATCAATGGCTCCAATCTTCTCACCGCCATGAGCGCCCTGCATCTCTATGACATGAACCGATGGCTGATGCAGGCGGAGATCGCCTGCGCCATGAGTCTGGAAGCGCTCTTGGCAAACCTGAAACCCTACAATGTCCTCCTGCATGAAGTGCGGGGCTTCCCCGGCGCCGTGCGTAGCGCCAAGGCGATCATGACGTGCATCGACGGTAGCGATCTGTTGACCGGGAAGGTGAAGACGAAGGTGCAGGATGCCTATTCGATGCGTTCCTCACCGCAGGTGATCGGCGCGGCGCATGATGCGATCGCCTTCGCCAAGCGTCAGGTCGAGATCGAACTGAACGGGATCGGCGACAATCCGATCTTCTTCCCGGAGCACAAGCTGACGCTGACCGGCGCCAACTTCCAGGGCTCGCCGGTATCGCTGCCGATGGACATGGCCGGGGCGGCGATCACCATGATCAGCGTGTTGTCGGAACGTCGCCTCAACCGTCTGACCAATCCCGCCCTGAGCGCCGGTTTACCACCATTCCTCACCAAGGGCGCAGGCATGTTCTCCGGCATGATGCTCAGCCAGTACACCGCCGATGCGTTGATCGTCGAGCAACGCATGCTCTCCGCCCCGGCCAGCATCGGTTCGATCCCGGCCGCCGCCGATCAGGAGGATTTTGTCTCCATGGGGATGAACACGGCGATCAAGAACGGCCAGATTCTGGACAACGCCTACGGCGTGCTGGGAATCGAGTTCATGGCCGCCGCGCAGGGATTGGACTTCCGCGATTTCACTCCCGGCAAGGGTGTCGCGGCGGCCAAAGCGGTCATCCGCCGTCATGTGGCGCACCTCGATGAAGACCGTCCGATGTATCCCGACCACAACACCATGAAGGATCTGGTCCAGTCCGGAGAGATTCTGGAAGCGGTCGAAGGCGTGGTCGGTGCACTCGACTGAACTGTCATGACCCGTTGCCCCACCGCTTGCGGTGGGAAATCTCACCTGCGCCGGGTTCCCAATACGAAAGCAAAGGCCCCGTTTGATAGGTGGGGCCTCTCTGTTTCCAGTCACCACACGAACCTACCAACCCAAGGTCCCTCGTATTTCTTCCATGGCACTGTAAAGCCGTCGACAGGGACGGAGAAGAAAGCCGCAATCGGAAGGTGGGAGACAGGGAACACACAGACCCTGCCTGTGGTCTTAGGATTGCGGGCCGATCCGGCGGTGACTTCCGGAGGCGGCGTGCACGAAGGAGCCAGACGATGTTCTCGAAACTCAACCGTGCTACCGGGTGGTCTGCCATTCTGATCGCCGCCGTCTTGGTCGTTGTTGCCGGCACACTCTGGTCGAAGCCGGAGCCAAAGGAGAATCCAGTGACGCTCAACAAGCTGACCCCCGAGGAAGAACGTGTCATCATCCACAAGGGGACCGAGGCGCCGTTCTCGGGGAAATACGACAAGTTCAATGAGAAAGGGACCTATGTCTGCAAGCAGTGTGGGGCGCCGCTCTACCGCTCGTCGGACAAGTTCGACTCAGGCTGCGGTTGGCCCAGCTTCGATGATGAAATACCCGGGGCCGTCACACGTACTGTGGACGCCGACGGCATGCGGACGGAAATCACCTGCGCGCGCTGCGGCGCTCATCTGGGACATGTCTTTGAAGGTGAAGGGTTCACGGCGAAGGATACCCGTCACTGCGTCAATTCAATCTCATTGAACTTCGTTCCCGACAGTCAGGCGGTGAAGACTGACACCGCCTACTTCGCCGGGGGATGCTTCTGGGGCACGGAGACGCTCCTGCAGAAGGCGACAGGAGTGATCTCGACTCGCGTCGGCTACATGGGCGGTCACACGAAGAATCCCACCTATGCCGATGTCTGCGATCATGGCACCGGTCACGCGGAAACGGTTGAGGTCGTGTTCGATCCGGCGCACACGTCGTTCGAGACGCTGGCGCGCCTCTTCTTCGAGATCCATGATCCGACACAGCAGGACCGCCAGGGGCCGGACGTCGGCGACCAATATCGGTCGGCGGTTTTCTACACGAACCCTGCGCAAAAGGAAACGACCGAGACATTGATCGGTCTGTTGCAAAACAAGGGGTATGACGTGGTGACCGAAGTGTCACCGGCAACACTGTTTTGGGTCGCCGAGGATTACCACCAGGACTACTACCAACGGAACGGCAAGCAGCCGTACTGCCACTTCTACCAGAAGCGGTTCTGACCGGCCGTTTCTACCTGATGCCGAATCGACTCTTGGTAGGGCAGACGTTGTTGGGCTTGTTGAAGAACCTCCCAATTCCGCACATGTGCGGTCGGGTGCCCACACCCGACCGTTGATGCACAGCCACTTGCGGCGGGTGTGGGCACCCGGCGCCACGGAAACGGTGGTTTCTTCAACACGCCCGTTGTTGTCTGCCCTATTGAGGATTGCCAAATGAATGAAACAGGAGCCCGTCAGGAGCACAGGGCTCCTGACCTACGGACGTTGTTCCATTGGCAATGCAAGGATCATGATTGCATGCAGTCAGTTCGCCATGGCGGATCCGACACCGTCGCTTGCATTGGCCTTTTCTTGTGGCGCCGTGCATATTCCCGGCTGGGGTGCCGGCGTCGGAGTCGGCTGGCGTGTCGGTTGCCCCCCTCCTGCGGATGACACAAACTCCCCGGACACCGAAACTGTCGCGGCCCCGGCATCGTGCAAGCCATAAGCCGGGGAGGGCCCGCTCTGAACAGGATTCGGCATGAGCAGTGGGAGATTCGCCGTGTTTCTGGTCATCGTCCTTTCGGTTTGGACGTTGCTGCATCTGTATCTCATCTGGCGGATCGGCACGATCCCGGTCGTTGTCCGTCATCTCCCGCGCTGGACCCTGATCGCCATCATCGTGTTGCTGTGGCTGAGCTATCCCTTGGCGCGCTACCTGAGCCATGCCGGGGTCGATTCGGTGGCCAGAACCCTGGAACACATCGGCGCCGACTGGATTGGCGTCATCTTTCTCCTGTTTGTTGTTCTGCTGGTGACAGATGTCATCACAGGTTTCGGCCTCTGGCTGAGCCGCGCGGCGCCCACGATGCGTGGGTGGGGACTCCTGGCCGGGTGTCTGTTGGCCGTCATTGGGTTCGTGCAGGGACTGCGCCCTCCGGTCGTCCGGGACTACGAAGTCACCATGCCCGGTTTGCCGGCTGAGCGCAACGGAACCGTTCTCGTGGCCGTCTCGGATCTGCATCTCGGCTCATTACTCGGTGAGAAATGGCTGGCGGCGCGCATCGCGACCATTGAATCACTGACGCCCGATCTGGTGGTCTTTGCCGGCGATATCCTCGAAGGCGATGTCCGCGTGGATCGGGAATTCGGGCCGATGGTGCCGATCCTGCGTCGCCTCACTCCGCCGCTCGGAGTGTGGGCGGTCACGGGGAATCATGAGTACTACAGCGGCGTGGAGCCGTGCGTGCACCTCTTGGAGAGCGCGGGAATGCAGGTGCTGCGCGACCGTTGGGCGGAGGCATGTCCCGGGCTGGTCGTTGCCGGTGTCGATGATCTGACGGCGCGTCGCCAATTTGCGCGCGACGGTGACCCGGTGGGACGCGCGCTGGCCGGCCGCCCGACTGACGCTGCCACCATCTTTATTTCGCACACGCCCTGGCTGGCGGACTCGGCAGCGCATGATGGCGTGGGTTTGATGCTCTCCGGTCACACCCACGACGGACAGATATGGCCGTTCGGGTACTTCGTCCAGCTCACTTATCCGCTGATGGGTGGGCGATACGAGATCGGGACTATGCCGGTCATCGTCTGTCGCGGCACCGGCACTTGGGGGCCGCGACTCCGTTTGTGGCGACCGAGCGAGATTGTCCGCGTGGTATTGCGGGCGCCGACGGACGTGGGCTCCTGAGAGCATCTGACGCAATGAGAAGTTCAACGTGCGATGTGGCTTCGGCATTTGCAATGCATTGGTGACACCCTTCACCCTGCCCTCTCCCCAGAGGGGAGAGGGGATGATTGCGCGACCGGGCACATGGGTAACACTTTAGACCGGGCACATGGGTAACAGGTTTGATGGTGGTGACGTGCAAGTGCATCTGTCATGGACTGGAGATCGGGGACATGCGGAGGTTGTGATGGACATCCCCAACGTCTACGATGATTCTCGGCGCGCCGAAACCTACGCCAAACTGGAATTCCCCGGTACCTACTACCTCGCGTATCGGGACATCCCGGACATCATCGCCGCCCACGTGACCGGTCGCCGCGCGCTGGATTTCGGCTGCGGCACGGGACGCTCCACACGGTTCCTGAAACGTCTCGGCTTTGCGACAATCGGGATCGACATCTCCGCCGAAATGGTCCGTCAGGCCATGGCGCAGGATCCTGACGGGGACTATCGTCTGACGGACGCCGACGGCAACCTCTGGCCGGAAGAGTCCTCATGCGATCTCGTCCTGAGTGCTTTCACCTTTGACAATGTGCCGACCGTCGAGCAGAAGATCGGACTCTTGACACGACTCCGTCGGCTCCTGACCGGTGCCGGACGGATTGTCAATCTCGTCTCTTCGCCGGAGATCTACACGCATGAGTGGGCGTCGTTTTCAACCGTCGATTTCCCCGAGAACCAACAGGCCAAAAGCGGCGACCGGGTGCGCATCATCATCACGGATACTGAGGACCCGAGGCCGGTGGAGGATGTCGTCTTCTCGCCTGAGGATTACCAGAGAGTGTACACCGCCTCCGGGTTGCAGATCGAGGCGACATACAAGCCCTTGGCGCACCCGGAAGAGCCATATCGCTGGGTCAATGAGACGAAGATCGCCCCGTGGACGATCTATGTCCTGAAGTCGGCGTGAATTCCATGCCGGACCGGAGCGCCGTGCGGTCGCCGTTGGCACAGGGGTCATCACTGTCGGTTCTGGTCACCGATGCCAGCTACAAGCACGCGGTCGGGATTATCCGTGCGCTGGGACGAGCCGGCCATCGCGTCTGTGCGGTATCATCGGTGCGGCTGGCCCCCGGGTTTCGTTCTCGATTCACGTCACAGTGGGCTGTCGTACCCGAGCCGGCGAAGGACGCGCGCGGGTTCATCGATGCCATCCAGCACAACGCCGCTGAGTGGCAGATCGATCTCCTGGTACCCGTCGGATTCGCGTCATGCAGCGCCGTCGTGCACCATCCCGATGCGTTTGCGGCTGGTGGTCCCTTCGTGGTCGTGCCGGAGGCCGCCTTGTTCGACGCGGTCGCCGACAAGGCATCTCTACTGGAGAAGGCCGCGGGATTCGGCATCAATGTCCCGGAGTCCGTGACACTGGAGGAAGTGACGAAGGCCCACAAGCTTCTGGCCCGGCACCGGCGTGTGGTGCTGAAACGGCGCTCAGAAGCCTTCGGTGGGAGGACGCAGTACATCGAATCCCCCGCTCGACTGGACAGAGCCATTCAGGAGTTCCAGTCACAATTGTCGAGTGACCATCTGCGGCAGATGATCATTCAGGAATATGTACCCGGCTTTGGCTGCGGGTACATGGCGCTGGCCTGGCATGGCCGCATCGTCCGGGAGTTTGCCCACCGGCGGCGACGCGAATGGCCGCCGCGCGGCGGCGCGTCAACGGCCGCCGAGTCGGTCGCCGACACAGAGTTGATCCGTCAGGGACGCCTTCTCTTGGAATCTCTCGGTTGGCACGGGCCGGCGATGGTTGAGTTCCGCCGGAATCGCGACGGCGACCATCTGATGGAGCTCAATCCCAAGTTCTGGGGATCGCTGGAGCTGGCGCTCGCCGCCGGGGCCGATTACCCCGGCGATCTCTGCCGCCTGGCATGCGGCGAGGACCTCACGTCCCGACCGCTGCCGCCGTACCGTGCCGGGCTTCGTTTCTGGTGGCCTTGGCGTGGTGATTTGCGCCGTCTTTGCTTGCGACCGGGCGATGTCTGGTCGGTGCTGAGTGACTTGGTCTCGCCAAGGGCCCAGTCGAACTGGGATTGGCGTGATCCGTTGCCCAACTTCATGGAAATTGGCGGCGAGATCTTGTACCCTGTGCGTCGCCACCACTGATGATCGATAGTCCGAAGGCCACTGTTGTGATTCACCGCCTGCTTTTCCACGTACATACGCGACGGTCGCACGACTCCACGATCAGGCCGGAGCAGATCGTCGCTTTTGCCAGGCAGCACCGGATTGGCTGTGTGATCGTGACTGATCACGATTCCCACCTGGGTTCGCAGGACTGCGCGCGTCTGGCCGGATCGGACGGACCTTGTTGCCCGCTGGCGGCCGAGTACCGCACGACTCAGGGGGAGATCATTGCCGCCTTTCTGGAAGAGCCGATGCGAACGCGCGACCCGAAGGGACTCATTGAGAAGACGCACGAGCAGGGCGGGATCGTGATCCTGCCGCACCCATTTCGTAGCCAATCCTTTCCCGACGCCATCCTGACCGCCTGTGACGTCATCGAGATCTTCAACTCCCGCGTGCCCGATGGCGACAATGCGCGCGCGCTGGCATTGGCGGGGGAACTCGGCAAACCGTTCCTGGCCGGTGCCGATGCGCATCTGCCGCGCGAGTTGGGGTTGGCCGTCAACGAGTATGAAACTACCCACGATCAGATCTGGATTGATCTGATTCGTCAATGCCGACCGGTCTGTCGGACCGAGAAGTCGACCATCCGCGCCATGCGGGAGTCGCAGATGATCAAGGCCTGCCGGCGTCTCAATCCGGTCCTCTTGGCCAAGAGCGTTATTCGCTGGACCCAGGCCGCGCCGGATCAGAAGCTGTAGACTCGTCCATGTCTCCCGATTCATCCGTTTCCCCAACCGCGTCGCTGCAGTGGGTCTTTGCGCCGTCCCCGGCTGACAATGCGGTCGGCTTCACCGCGCGTCTGCTCAGCACACTTCTATCCCGGACGGCCGTGATCGTCAATCCGGAGCGGGCATTGCCCGACCGACATCTGCCGACGATCTGGTACCTCGAAGAGAGACCTCCCGACAGGCCGGCCGTTCTGTGGATTCACCCGGATCGGGAGTTCTGGAATCGGGTTGCCACCGGTGCCGATATCACACCGCGTTCGACAGCCGAATGGGGACAGACGCTGTATCCCGTCTGGGGTCGCATAGGGGGACGGGAAGAAGGTTGTTGTCCTGTCGATCCGATCGCCGCCTCCTTCTTCCACGTCTCCCGGATTGAGGAGTGGCGCAGCCAGAGCATGGATCGCCACCGGCGCTACCCCGCTGAAGAGGCCTGGATGGTCCGCACGGCGTTGATTGAGCGTCCACTGGTCCATGACTACGCGGCCGGGGTCGGCCGTGCGCTTCATCTCACACATCCGATCGCGAGAGAAGCAGTGCCGTGGCCCGGGGGCCGACGCTTTGCCGTCGCGTTCACGCATGATATCGATCGGATGGCGATGCATGGTCCTCTCTGGCAGGACATCGGTCGGGCGGTGAAGGGGCTGCGAAGTCCCGGCGGCATCGGCGCGGCCATCCGCAGATTCCGCAGCCGACGACGCGTCCGCAGGGGCGCGCGCGACCCCTTTGACACGTTTGCGCGATTGATCGATCTCCATCACCAGCACGGCTTCCGGGCGACGTTCTTCATCATCAACGCGTCCCCGTCGCGGCGCAACGCGGACTATGCGATCTCCCGACCTGATGTGGTGCAGCTGCTCAAGTTGTTACGCGGCCGCGGCTTTGAGATCGGCTTGCACGCCTCCTACGAGTGTCTCGAACACCCGGAGAGGCTTGCCTCCGAGCTCAGCGGCTTGATCTCCCTGTCCGATGGACCGGTAGAGACGGTACGGCAGCACTACCTGCGCTTGCAGGCGGCGCGGACATGGAAGGTCCAGTGCGAAGCGGGACTGCAGGCGGACACGACGCTTGGTTTCGCCTCCCGTTTCGGCTTCCGTGCCGGACTGGCTGTCCCGTTTCAGCCGTGGGATTTCGCGTCCAATCGCCCCTTCGACATCTGGGAAGTTCCCCTGATAATGATGGATGGCACCGCCCGCGAGTACATGAGACTCTCACCTCAGGAAGCCGGGGAGAGATCGCGGCACATCATCGGCTGCATCGCCGAGGTCGGCGGCGGCGCCTCGCTCCTCTGGCACAATTCGTCTCTGGACGATGTCGACTGGCCGGGTTGGGATGAGGTCTATGAGGGTTGGTTGGACGAGACCTCTTCCCGCAACGGCTGGGGAGCGACACTCTCCGCGATCGTCGCCGTTTGGAAAGAGCGTGTCGGACGCCTTGGCAACGGCCCATCCACCTGTTAGTTCCTATTCGCAGCTCTTAGGCCATCTTGTCCGGTCGATGCAGCGCGATCACGGTCAGATCGTCGGCAAATTCGGAACAACCGGAAAACGCAGAGACCTCGCCGATCAGGTGGTCGAGGAAGGGCCCGGGCGCATCGGTGCGATGTCGCCGCACGAACGCCATCAGGCGGGATTCGTCGAAGAGATCATCGTCGGGACCCGGTGCCTCCGTCACGCCGTCCGTGTAGAGCACCAGCCAGTCGCCCGGAGCCAGCGCTGTTTGTCCCTCGGTATAGGTGAAATCCTCGTGCACGCCGATAACCGTGACGGTGGCGTCCAGCAAGGTGACATCGCCGTCGGCACGCAGCAGGATGGGTGGACAGTGGCCGGCGTTTGTGTAGCGGACGGGCACGATTCCTTCGACCGGCGGCCCGACACTGACGCACGCCAGCGAGACGAACTTGGTCACCGGTATGTTGTGGCAGAGCCAGCGGTTGAGACGAGTCACGAGGGCCGCCGGGGGCTCAATTTCCTCGGCAAGGATGCGCAGGGCCCCCTGCAGGTTCGACATCACCAGCCCGGCCGGAAGGCCTTTGCCCATGATGTCGCCGATAACAATGCGCGTCCAACCCGACGACGTCGATGGCAGGAAATCGTAGTAGTCGCCGCCGACGACCCTGGCGGCGAGCGAACGGACGGCGACTTCCAAGCCGGGGATGCCGGCGATCTGTTGTGGGAGCAACGCGCGGTGAATCTGGCCGGCCAGACTCAACTCCTGTTCCAGCTCGGATCGTTCGGCGGCGCTGATGCAATCGAGGCAGACCTGCCGGATCGGCTGGATTTCCAGTCGTTGGGTCTCGACGTCTCCATGACAGACGTTGCATTCACCAAAACCCCCGTTTTCCACCCGGGAGAGGGCAGCGCGAATCTCGATGATCAGTTCCCGGACGCGTTGCGCCTCATTGCGCCTGGCCGCCTCGAAGTGCGCCAGCCACTCCTCCAGATTCTCTTCCCGTTGCACCAGGACATCACGAAAATGCTCGAGCTCGGCGACGGTCATCGCATCCTCCGGGGTATACCCACCATCAAAGTACGGTGGATACGTAGGAGAGTTCCACATTGACTTTCCCGTCGGCGGCGCTTACCACGGGCGGGTGTTGCGTGGTGCCAACATGAGATGCCCCGGCTTCCTACGTGCCGTCGTGCTCCTTTCGATCTCCTTGGGGATCGCCCGGTGCAGCGGCCGACCGGTGGCACTGACCTCTCGCTTGTCGGCGTCCCAGGCGCGCGCCGATCTGGAACAGTTGCGGGACCTGCTGTACGGCGGCCATCCCATGACATTCACCGATCGTGCCGGACTCACGGCGGAATTCGACCGGCAGCGGGCGGCGCTGACCGACAGTCTCACCGTCCTCGACTTCTACCGGGTCACGTCCTGCATCGTGGCTATGGTACGATGCGGGCACACGGAGTTGTCGCTTCCCGATGAGATGCGTGATGATCTCTACAGAAGCGGCCACTTCCTCCCGCTGGATGTCCGTGTGATACGAGATACCCTCTTTGTCTACCGCTCGTACGCGTCGAACACCAACGTGGCGGCCGGTTGCGTGATCGTGTCGATCAACAGCGTCCCTGCCGAGGCGATCCTCAACAGATTGAGAGGATCTGTACCGGCCGACGGGGCCATGCCGGGCAAGAGGGACTTTCTGTTGAATGGCCGCTTCAGCGACTACTATCTCCGATTCGTCGAGGACACACCGTCGTTCGAAATCGAGTATGCCATTCCTCCGGGCGATCCTGAGACCCACACCGCGATGATCCGCGCCGACACCTGGAAGAACATCCGGACGGCAGCGAAGTCGGATACATGCCGGTGGGAGGAGGAAGCTGTCGTCGCTTCCGTGGCCGACGACGGAACGTACGCCGTCCTCAGGATTCCGTTCTTCGACTATGGCGACGAGCGGGAGCGATTCCGACGCATCGTGGACAGTTTCTTCGCCACGCTGTCCGAGAGACGAGTGGGATCGCTCATCTTGGACCTGCGCGGGAACCAGGGGGGCGACGCCTACAGCGCCGCTTATCTGCTCGGCTATCTGCTGCGCGAGTCGTTCCGCTATTTCTCCCCGTCCTCGACGTTTCTTCTTGGGGACTTGAAGGAGCCGCAACCGATTCATGAGCATCGCTTCGCCGGAAACCTCTACGTTCTGACCGACGGCGGCTGCTGCTCGACGACCGGACACCTCTGCGCCCTATTGCGATACCACGGCGTCGGGACGTTTATCGGTGCCGAGACCGGTGGATCGTACCTGTGCCACGGGGGATTCCGCGAACACGATCTTAGGCACAGCCGTCTGCATCTGCTTCTGCCTCAAGCGACGTTCATTGCCGCAGTCGAAGGACTGCCGCGGGATCGCGGGATCCCACCGCATCATGTTGTTGCGCCCTCGCTCTCGGATCTGCTGAACTGCAACCACCGCGTCTTGGACTCGGCGGTCCATCTGGCACGGGCGGCGGTCGGCAGCGGGCGAGCCCAGGGACCTCAAAAGCGTCGCGACAGTGACGATAGGGGAACTATGGAACCAGCAAGGGAGGGTCGAGAGCCATGAAACGGATTGTCCTGTATCTCGGAGCCATGTCGGCAGCGCTGATCCTGTCGGCCGGTTGTGCGCGGACCATATATGTCCGCGATGAACCACCGCCACTGCAGGTGGAGGTCCGGCCGGCCGCTCCGGGGCCGAATGCGGTCTGGATCGACGGGCATTGGAAGTGGGCGCACGGACGGTACAACTGGGTGCCGGGGCATTGGGAACGTCATGCCAAAGGGACCTGGGTCCCCGGGCACTGGGACAAACGTCCCCGGGGGCATGTCTGGGTTCCCGGCCACTGGCGGCGGTGAACCAACGGCCTGTAGGTCATGCGGTTGCGTCGCATCGCGTCTTGAAACAAGTATCTCAACAGCGCGGCGGCACTGTTGCATCGCTGTCACTTCCAGTCCACATTAACACATTGAGCTACAGAAGGATGCCCAAATGACAGGTGGCCTTCCCGTGACTGGCGTGAGGTCAAGCTTGACAAGCGAGGTCCCGAATCGGTAGTCTATCAACAGCGTACTGGCTGCCTGCAGAAGTTGAGTTCTTTGGGACCGACTCGGAGAACGCACTCCCCTTCCTACTGATTCTGGCAGGGACCGCTACCGTTGGGGCGAGCATGATCCATGACATTGCCACGGCCAGCAGATCTGTCGAGCGGTACAATGGACGGCAGGGATCCACAGGCCTTTCCCTTTCTCTGTTTCATTTCCCGCAGACTCGGGCATCGGGACTGTCGGTGAGTCTGAGATTCTGACAGACCGGACGCCATCCGCTTGCCAGTCGCAAGCATCCACTGAACAATCGCTTCTGGTGATTCGGAAGAACATGCCATGCCCGCCTTGCACCGACTCAGGACATTCCTTGGTCTGCGCCGCAGCATGGTCGGGATGCTCGGTATGGCCGTACTCGTCGGTTTGGGCGAGCACATGGCCGAGCGCTTCCTGCCCATCTATCTGATGGCGCTGGGAGGCGGCGCCTATGCGATCGGTCTTCTGAATGGCCTCGACAACCTGCTGGGGGCGCTCTACGCTTTCCCCGGCGGTTATCTGGCTGACCGTCTCGGGACGAAGCGGGCACTTCTGGTTTTCAACATCCTGGCGATGACGGGATACGTCGTCGTGATCCTGGTCCCTGCTTGGCCGGCCGTGATTGTCGGGGCTTTCTTCTTTCTCTCGTGGAGCGCGATCTCGCTTCCCGCAGTCATGAAGCTGGTGACCCAGGTTCTCCCCGCGACCAAACGCACCATGGGCGTCTCGATGCACTCGCTGGTGCGCCGCATCCCCATGGCGCTGGGACCGGTGATGGGTGGCGCCTTCATCGGCATCTGGGGCGAGATCTCCGGGGTACGCCTCGCGTTTGCCTCCGCTCTGATCATGGCACTGGTGGCACTAGTGATGCAGCAGCGGTTGATCGAAGAGGATCATCACCGTGGTACGGTCGAGACTCCTCCGGCGGCCGAAAAGAACCCGCTGCGGCTGTGGCGCGCCATGCCCCCCGTGCTCAAGCGACTGCTGGTGGCGGACATCCTCGTGCGTTTCTGTGAGCAGATTCCCTATGCGTTTGTGGTGGTCTGGTGCATGAAGGTGATTGCCGCGCCGGTCACCGCCTTACAGTTCGGTATCCTGACGGCCATCGAAATGGCGACCGCCGTGCTGGTCTACATTCCCGTCGCGCATCTGGCCGACCGGAGCGGGAAGAAGCCGTTTGTCGTCATGACATTCGGTTTCTTCACGCTCTTCCCGCTGGCTCTGTGGTTCAGTCGCTCGCTCGTGCCCCTGGTCTTTGCCTTCGTGCTGCGGGGATTGAAGGAATTCGGCGAGCCGACCCGCAAGGCGTTGATCCTCGATCTGGCGCCGGAGGATCGCAAGGCGGGGATGTTCGGCCTGTACTATCTGATCCGTGACACGGTTGTTTCCGTGGCTGCGTTCGGCGGTGCCGCCCTCTGGCAGATCGGTCCGGAGGCCAATTTCCTCGTCGCCTTCGTCTTTGGTCTTCTGGGGACGCTCTGGTTTGCCGCTCAGGGGAGGGACCTGACGGGCTCCGGGGCGCAGTCCACTGCGACAACAACATGAACTATTCGCGGCGGTGGAGCGTAGGTATTCCTGCGGAGGTGGTTCTTCCATGATTCTGCCCGTCCCCAATCGAGCGCGCTGGTCGGACTACTCGGGGCCTCTGCAGGCCCTGATCGACGAGTATGCACGTGCCATGGCCGAGTGGGCGGATGTGCTCAACGGCGTCACCCCGCAGCAGTACATTGCGACGATGTCTTTGTCGGATGCGAACTCCCCCAACCTGCAAGCGATCGGCAGGCACGTCGCCGGTGCCGCACACAGCTACGTGGATCACATCGAGGACGCACTGGGTGGAGTCGACCGGGGACGACGGAAGCACGAGTGCGACTGTGACACTCCGGCGTCGACCATCCGCTCGGCTTGGGAGGGATTCGACCGCATGGTGGTTCTCCTGAGTCGCGTGCGCCGTTTCACCGACGACGACATGGAGAAGGTCCAATTCGTCGCGCGGTGGGGCGAACATTACAACATGTCCCAAATGCTCGAGCACGCCATTGTGCACATCCTACGGCATCGGCGGCAGATCGAGCGATGGATCAGGGTCGTGTCAGGGGCGCACGGTTCCTGAGTCACGCTCCTGTCGAGTACTCCGCGGGAAGGGCCACCGCGACAGGAAACGGCGATTGCGGGCGACTAGGCGATAGCAGAATTCGGTCAGCGGCAGAATCGGGCGCCATGACAGGAATCGCCCGAGCCGGGGAAAACCGATCTGTCCCAGAATGCAGGCCACCGCGGCGCCGCCGCCGATGGTGGTTCCGTCGGGCATCATGACATGCACCGCCCGCCGACAGCGCCGGTACAGCTCCGGCGTCAACGGCGGCGATCCATCGCATCCCGCGTGCTGATACGGCACCGCGCGGAGAGAACTGCTCCGGTCGCGCGTCTCCACCCATTCAACCCAACGGCGGCAGAAGGCGCATTCTCCGTCCCACAAAATCCAGATCGATGGTCGGGATGGTATCGGCATCATGCGCGGATCGCCGGGGCGTGCATGTCGGCTCACCCACAGGGAACACCGTGGCGTGTGACGTGGTTCCGCTTGAACAAGGTCCTGAGGAATGTCGGCCAGTCATGAAGGAGCAATGACATGAAGAAGTCCCTGTGGGCGCTGGCCCTACCGATCGGAACCGCAGTTGTCATGCTGTGGACGGTCACGGCCCCCGCCGCCGACGTCATGATGGACACGGCGGCCTTTGCCAGCGCGGTCCCTGTCGAGGGAGAGATTCCCGGTCTGCTGAAGTGGGCCAATTCCCAGCCATCCGATTCGGCGCAGCTCACGATTGTCTCACCCCGGAACGGAGCCAGATTCGCAACGGGAGAGTCGCTCTATGTCAATGTCACCGTCTCCGGGATGGCGCTGGGGGAGCAGACACAGCATGCGGCCGGATGTGGATTGGCGAACTCCGCAGAGGGACAACACGTCCACGTGATCGTCAACAATGAACCGTATCAGGCGAATTACGCCGACGGTAAGCCCTTCCCGATCGGCATGCTCCCTCCCGGCGTGCATACGTTGCGCGTCTTTCCGTCTCGCAGTTGGCATGAGAGCGTGAAGTCCCCGGGGGCGTTTCAGTGGCTGACATTCTATGTCGGTGATACGGCCGGCCCCGGTCCGATCAAGACGGGTCAGCCGCTTCTGACCTACAGCCGTCCCAAGGGCGTGTACGAGGGAGAGGCGGCCAAGACGATCATGGTCGACTTCTATCTCACCAACGTGGAGTTGGCCCCGAAGGGTTACCGAGTCCGACTCACCGTCGACGGCAAGTCATCACTCCTCGACTGGTGGGTCCCCTACCTCGTGACCGGTCTGTCGCCCGGAAAGCACCGCTTCAAACTCGAGCTCCTCGACACGTCGGGCAATATCGTTCCCGGGGCATACAATGTCACCGAGCGGACGATCACACTCAAGTGACCGCCCCCTTCGCGGTTGTGCGACAGCTCAGCCGTTAACATTCTATTGCACAACGAATTGGCCGACGTCCGGTGATGGGCGGAGAAGGCCGGGAGAGGGCAATGCCGGGTGGCTCAGTGTCGCTGGCCGGTCCAGCTCGAAGGTTGCGCTTTGTTGAGAACCTCGTATAATCAAACGCGTGGTCGCGAGTGGGCTATGTTGGATGCGCTCGGACCCGCTCGTGTGATGCCCGACGCAGAGCAAACCCGAGCGCTCTGCGAGGAGAGGGGATGAGTACCAAGGGTCGGACGATCTGGGCTGTCGTCGTCGTTCTCATTGTCTTCTTGGGGGGAATTTCCCTGGGGTTGCAGTGGCGCGGCGCGACTGGTGGTTCGGAGCTTACGGCCGTCACCGATACACTGCACGACTCACTGTCGGGTCCTCCGGAGATCGCCGTTCCTCCCGCCATGCGCTGGGCGGGGGAGCGGTCGTTGGGATTCGCCGATGTCGCCGCCCGAATCACCCCCGCCGTCGTCAACGTCTCTTCCGAACGGGTCGTCGTCACGCGCGACCGCGTGGCGGCGTGGGATCCGTTCTTCGATTTCTTCGGTCCACGATACTATTCCATCCCCCGGCAACGGCACGAGACGTCCCTTGGCTCCGGCGTGATCGTATCGGATTCCGGCATTGTATTGACCAACAACCACGTGATCGAAGGGGCGCAGGAAATCGACGTCATTCTCGCCGACAGTCGTCGTCTCTCGGCGCAGCTTCTGGGAACCGATCCGGCCACCGACGTCGCCGTTCTCCGCGTGAATGCCGCCGGTCTGCCTGCCGTGCCGCTGGGGAACTCCGATTCGGCCCGCATCGGCGACGTCGTCCTTGCCTTCGGTAATCCCTTCGGCATCGGTCAGACGGTGACGATGGGGATCGTGTCGGCGACAGGGCGGTCCGAACTGGGGTTGGTCGACTACGAGAACTTCATCCAGACAGATGCCGCGATCAATCCCGGGAACTCCGGGGGCGCGCTGGTGGACGTCTCCGGTCGGCTCATCGGCATCAACACGGCGATCTTCTCCCGATCCGGCGGGTATCAGGGGATCGGCTTTGCCGTTCCCATCAACATCGCCCGCTACGTCATGGAGAGCATTCTGGAGAAGGGGAAGATCACGCGCGGGTCGATCGGGGCGTCGTATCAGGACATCGACGCTGCGATGGCTGAGGCATTCCGACTGGCGGACAACCGGGGTGCCTTGGTCAATACCGTCACGTCCGGTGGTTCGGCCGACCACGCCGGGTTGCGTCGGGGAGATGTCATCGTGGCGTTCGCGGGTCGACCGGTCGCGGATGCGGTCGACTTGCGTCGCTCGATTGCCCTCTCGCCGGTGGGCGGGAGCGTCGAGATCGGATATCTGCGCGGCGGCGATCGTCGTACCGCGCAGGTCCGAATCGCGGAAGAAGAGACCAAGTACACGTACCTGGGGGCTGCCGAGCAATCGGGAAAGAGCCCCATCGAGGGGATCGTCGTCGAGACTCTCGACCGCCACACCGCCGAGCGTATGGGACTGAAGGCGGA
Source organism: Candidatus Zixiibacteriota bacterium (assembly GCA_040752595.1). Lineage (NCBI taxonomy): Bacteria > Pseudomonadati > Candidatus Zixiibacteriota > Candidatus Zixiibacteriota bacterium. The sequence goes on along the minus strand of JBFMGX010000005.1, from coordinate 36,862 downwards.
GACTCAGGGAGTAATTATCAAGGAGATCCTCTCCAACACGCCGGCAGCGCGGTCGGGGTTAAGGGAGGGTGACGCCGTTCTCGAGATCAACCGCGAGCCGGTCGACGGCGTGGAGGCCTTCAAGACGCTGATGGCCAAGTACGCGGACAAGCCCATTGTCTTGTTGTTGTCCCGTGCCGGTGCACTGTACTACCTTTCGTTGTCTCCGTGAGCGAGATTGTCTTGCGTGTCATTCCCGGGGAGGAGATTGTTGGCGAGAAACTCCATGTTCGATCTTCGCGTGACCGGTCGCCAGCGGGTGTCGGCAGCCATCGCCACGCTGGCATTCGTGGTTCTGACCGTCGGTTGTCAGGATTCCTCGCGCACGGCTGAGAAACCCGCCACGCCCCAAGCTTCGACCGCTCAACCGGCTGCCACCCCCAGCCGCGAGGCGATCACATCCCCATGGGTGGCCGCCCGCCGTTCCTGGCCCGACACGATGCACTGGGTCCTTAATGCCGAAGATGAGATCGAGAAGGATGGTCTGCTCTTCCGCCTCAGGAGTTCGGCGATCCAGAGTTTCGTCGGGGGACCCAGGGCCAAGAACCACCCGGTTCTCTGCTGGTTTGAGATGACCATTCGACCGATCGCCGAGTGGCCCCTGGCCAAGGGACTGGCGCTCGATTCCGTCGTCTACTTTGATCCGGTACGTCACGCCCGACTGCCGACGCTGCGCATGCTGTCCAGCGAGCGCCTCTACAGAGAGGGAACGGTGCGGACACGCTTCACGAACGACATGGCCAAACCGTGCTCACCCGAACTGACGGACGGGCAGATGCTCGAACCCACCGCCTATTTCACCTGGGACTCGCGGACAATCACCGTCACTGCTCGGCCGGCACCGATCAAGTTCGTCCACGAACTGCCCCAGACTCCCGCTTTTGAGGATTCGCTCCAGCAGAAGTGGGGACCGCAGTGAGCATCGGGACCGCCCCGGATTCTCCGGTGCAGGATATCCGCGTGTCGGTGGCGGCGGCCACCGGTGACGGCGCTGTCCACGTCATCCGCGTCGATGGGACGATCGACACGTTGACGTCCGACGAACTCGACACCGTACTGGGGACGCTGGTTCGTCAGGGGCAGTATCGGTTGGTCGTTGATCTGGCGGGAGTGCGCTATGTTTCCTCGGCGGGGTGGGGGGTCTTTGTCTCGCGTTTACGCCAGGCGCGCGAGAGCGGCGGCGACATCAAGCTGGCGCGCATGACGCCGGCCGTGCGCGACGTGTATGACCTGCTCGAGTTTGAGGGCATCCTCCATCACTCGGACCAATTGGATGCCGCCGTGGCGCAGTTTGGCGGCAACGGCCATGGCGGCGGTGTGCCCAGAACAGCGGCCTCTGCCGGTGGATTGTCGGTCGCACAGCCCGTGTCCATGAACGCCATGCTCGCATCGCTGGAGACGTCCGTGCTGCAGTTGATCGGGGAGGACCCGTTCTACACGGTTGGTGAGCTGCGGACGCACTTGACCGGGGCCGGTCACAGCCGCGCCCGCCGCTGGGCGATCATCTGCGTGCTCTGGCGCCATCGACTCCTGGGGCGTCGGCGACGGCTGGAGTATTATCGTCGCCGCAGAACAGAGGGCAGCGCCACGGGGTAGATTCTGCGTCCCTGCCGCCGCGGCGTCCGCATCGCGACCTGTGAGGTATTCCGATCTGATGTCCACGGAATGGGCTCATCTCGAAGCGACGCTGGCGCGGTGGCTGGCGGCCGATTCCCTCGATCAGCTTTGCCGCGAGGCGCTGCAACGGTTGCGTCCCGAGTGCGGTGTCAGCCGCATCCTGGTACTGGCCTGGTGGGGAACGCGGCCGGTGACTTGGGGAATGGCTCCGGACGATCCGCTCCGAATCCCCGTGCAGCGATGGTATGACTCCGGGCGACGCCGGTCCCTGTGGACGGGTGAATCAGACGGCCTGGAGACGGTTACCCGTCCAACCGCGCCGGCAGGGATTGATCCGGTACTCCTCCAGTTGGGATTCGGCGCCGGCGCCACAATGGCAGCGGACGCCGGGATCACCTACGAGATCTTCTGGTCTCTGACGTCGGATCCGGCAAGCGCGGAGAGTGGCTCCCCGGGAACCAGGGAGCACCGCTTCATGGGCGACGCGATCGAGGGCGAGCCGCTGTGGCGGTTGCTGAAACTGGCACTGACGAATCAGGCCCGTCTGGAACGGTTGCGGGAGTTGTCGCACATCGATTCCGTGACCGACATATTCAATCGCCGGTACTTCAACTTGCGATTGGTCGAAGAATTGGCGCGGGCCGAGCGGTTCGAACGGCCGCTGGCGCTGGTGGTCGCCGATTTGGACCGCTTCAAGCACTTCAATGATACCCACGGGCACCAGGTGGGGGACATGGTATTGCGCCACATTGGCCGGACAGTGCGTCGCGCCGTGCGTTCGATCGACATTCTCTGCCGTCTGGGCGGCGATGAATTCGCCGTCCTGATGCCGGACACCGATGCCGCCGAATGCATCATGCTGGGAGAACGGCTGCGTCAAGCGGTCGAAGCCAGTCCGCTGGCGCTGCCCGGGACCGGCGACCCGTCGGTGCTGCCGATGTGCTTGTCGCTGGGTGGCGCGGTGTATCCCCGGCATGCGGATCGCGCCGAGCGTCTGCTTTGGTGCGCCGATATGGCGCTCTTGGAAGCCAAACGTCGGGGCGGTAATCAGTGTGTGTGTCACGATGAACTCGCCGGCAAACCCCTGCCGGAGGGGTGCCATCCCCCCGATCTCCCCCTGGATTGTTCCTTTCCCCGCTGAGAAGGCCGTGGTGTGAGAAGGAACGGGGGAGACTTCCGGCCATGCTTCATGAGGCCAAACGGGCGCGAAGTGATCGCGTAAAGCAATGAGCGGAGCCGGAAGGAGCAATCCCCGCAGCCGTCAACAACAGCCGAACATGAATCACACCCAGCCATTAGCCAGGACAGCCGAATCGACCCCGGCGGCACGACCATCGGTCGTGGCCGCGGTGCGGACACACCCGGAAACCGTCCTGGAGGATTACCGCCGACTGCTCGATCTCGTCGGTGCGGTAGACGGTCTGAGCCGTGATTCCGACACCCTGCTGAAGTTGAATCTGTCGTGGACAAAGTACTTCCCCGCCTGTTCTTCGCAGCCGTGGCAGGTGGAGGGAGTCGTTCGCGCCCTCATCGACTATGGTTTTGCGCGCGAACGGCTCATGCCGATCGAAAACAAGACCGTGGTCACCGATCCCCTGAAGGGGGCCAAGAACAACCTCTGGATGCCGATCCTCCAACGAAACGGGCTCGGGTTCACGCCGCTGCCCGACGTGGAGTGGACCGTCTATCGTTTCCAGACGCCGCTTTTGCGGCTCAATGAGATCTTCCCCGAGGGAATCGAGATTCCGGCCATCTATCCCGGGCGGCAGATCATCCACTTCCCGACGATCAAGACGCACGGGCACTCGATCACCACCGGGGCGATCAAGAATTCGTTCGGCGGACTGCTCAAGGAAGTCCGCCATTATGCCCACAAGTACATTCACGAGGTGATGGTCGATCTGATGCTGATGCAGCGCGAGCTGCACCCCCGCGTCCTGGCGGTGATGGATGGGACCGTCTGCGGCGATGGGGCCGGCCCCCGCACCATGATCCCCCGCATCGGCAACGTGCTGTTGGCCTCGTTCGACTCCGTGGCCATTGACTCTGTGGCCGCGCGCGTGATGGGATTCGATCCGCTGTCCATTCCCTATCTGCGCATGTGCCATGAACGGGGGTTGGGCTGCGCCGACGTCGCCGGGATCGAGTTGGTCGGCGATGATATCCGCGGCCTCAATCTCGGATTCAAGACCAAGCGCTCTCTGGTGATCTGGGGCGATCAGATGCTCCGCAAGGGGCCATTGCGCTTCCTCGAGAAGATCGCCCTGCACTCACCGCTGGTCGTGTGGGCGCCCTTTGCCTCGAATGTCTATCACGATTGGTTGTGGTATCCCACGGTTGGACGGAAGATCATTCGTTCCTTCCGGCGCACGGAGTGGGGGAAACTGTTTGAGGAATACAAGTCACGCCCCGCGTAGGGGCGGTTCATGAACCGCCCGCAGCACCGTGAGTTCGGACAGACCATGCCGGAACACACAATCGCCATCATCGGCGCCTCGAACGACCGGCGCAAATTCGGCAACAAGGCGGTGCGCGCCTACCAACGTCTGGGCTGGACCGTGTATCCGGTCAATCCACGCGAGCCGGTGATCGAGGGATTGCAGGCCTATCCTTCGATTCGCGATGTACCGCGGCCGCTCGATCGGGTCTCCATCTACCTGCTCCCGCAACTGGGAATGAAGATTCTCCCTGACCTGGCCGCTGTGGGCGCCGCCGAGGTCTTCTTCAATCCCGGCAGCGAGTCTCCCGAGCTCTTGGAACAGGCGACCAAGTCGGGGATCAACGCCATCGTCGCCTGCTCCATCCTCGACATCGGCACGACACCGGCCGAGTACCCGTCCGCGTAGGCGGCCCGGTGGGTTGTCCCGGTCAATCCTTTCTCCCGCTCGTCGATAATACCCCAATAGAGACGGTGGCGCAGGTGCCCCTGCCTGGGCTGGGCGTGGGCAGACAGGAATGTCTACGCCACCGGGAATGCACCGAGGATTCCTGACGGAATGAGCGAGCGAAGAAGACCCTCACCCGATCCGTCCTGCGGACGGATCGACCTCTCCCGGAGGGAGAGGTTAAGTGCCGCGTGTCCACCGGATCCGGAGGTCTCCGTCGTAGTGCCGATGCACAACGAACGGGAGAACCTCCCGGCCACCGTCGAACGGATCATTGCGGCTTTAGTCCCCGGCGGACGCTCGTTCGAGATCGTGGCGGTCGATGACGGGTCGACCGACACGACGTGTTCTTGCTTGGAGGCGATGGCCGGGGAAGATCCTCGTGTACGCGTCGTAGCGTATCCGGTCAATCGGGGACGGGGGTATGCGATCCGTCGCGGTTTCGCTGCCGCGCGCGGGCGGATCATTGTCACGATCGATGCCGACCTCAGCTACGACCCCGATCATATCGAGCGGCTGCTGGCCGTCCTCGATGAACGCCCCGAAGTCGATTTTGTGGTCGGCTCTCCGTATGTCGATGGCGGCGCCACTCACCATGTCCCGCGCGGTCGGCTCCTGGTGTCGCGATGGGGCAATCGGATACTCGGGCTGGCGATGCCGGGGAAACTCACAACGGTCACTGGGATCTTGCGCGCCTACCGTCGCGAAGTCCTCGACGTTCTCGACCTGGAATCCAACGATAAGGAACTGCATCTGGAGATCGTCTCCAAGGCGCTGGCCGCCGGCTTCGTTCCGGCCGAGATGCCTGCGGTCCTCACGGGACGACGGCGCGGCAAGTCGAAGTTCTTCCTTCGGGCGACCGTCGCCTCCCATCTGATCTTCTCGTTCTATGAGAAGCCGGTCCTCTTGTTCGGGCTGATCGGCGCACTCATCCTCGGGCTGGGGCTGGGCTCGGGGCTGCGGATTATCTATCTATGGCAGACCGGGACATTGAACCCGGATCGTCCCCTGATTTCCTTGACTGTCATCCTGCTGGTGGCGGGTTTGCAGGTGCTGCTGTTCGGCTTCCTTGGCTCGCAGATCGTCCAGGTGCGACGCGAATTGTATCGCACCCAGAAAGCCGTGAAGATGGCGATGTCGACGGTGGTGCTGCGCCGCGATTCGCACACCGTCGTTCCTGATGCTGTCACGCGGGCGAATTGCCCTCCTGATAGGCATGCAACGGCCCCTCCCGTCCGAGGCGGAGAACGGTCATCGTCGAGAATGATCAAACAGAGTGCAAAATAGCCTCTCCCTCCGGCTTGTCTCGAACGGAGTGAGGGAGAGAGGTCGCATGCCGGAGGCGGGCGGGTGAGGGAGACCCGCTCATCCTGTTGACGACTAACCGAGCATCAATGCGTATTCTCCTGATCACGAACCGATACCCCGCCTGTGCCGACGATTCGGCATCGCCGTTTGTGCCGCACTTTGTGGCAGCGCTTCGCAAAGGCGGCGTCCATGTCGACGTCTTGACACCGCGCTATCGACCGGCCAACACGATGGATCGCGAGGACGCGGCTTTCGCCGAGCCGCCGTGGATTCACCGTTTCGCCAGCGGTTCCACAGTGCCCATCGGTTCATGGAGCCTATTCCATCCCGTCAGTTGGCTCCGTTTGCAGCGGTTTCTCAGGAATGGCTATGAGACCGGGAGAGCCCTCTGCCGGGACGATCACTACGATCACATTCTCGCGCTCTGGGCACTCCCTTCCGGGTACTTCGCGCGTAGACTGGCGCGGGAGTTCAATGTTCCCTACTCGGTCTGGTGCCTCGGTTCCGACATCTATGCGTGGGCCCAACGTCCGATCATTCGCCGTTTCATCGCCCGGGTTCTGGTTGATGCCGCCTGCGTGTTCGGCGATGGTGAAGATCTGTGCCGACGTGTCCACGCCTGGCTCGGGATTGACTGTCGATTCCTGCCATCGTTTCGGCCATTGGCGGGCGTCACGGTTACCAGTCCGCCGTTGGCCACGGCTTCGCCGCGCTATCTCTACTTGGGGCGATTGCACCGCGCCAAGGGGATCTTCGAGCTTATCGACGCCTTTGCCATGGTGCACAGAGCCCTCCCCGGCGCCGGACTGCGCCTGGTCGGCCATGGTCCGGATGCGCGACGACTGGAACAGCAGGTGGAGCGACAGGCGTTGGGAACTGCCGTTGATTTCACGGGCGCCGTGGCCGGGAGCCGGGTTGTCATCGAACTTGAGCAGACCGATTTTGTCGTCATACCCACGAAGTCGGACAGTTTGCCGCTGGTCTTCTCCGAGGCCGTGCAGACCTTTCGTCCGGTGATCGGCACGGACATTGGCGACCTGGGAGAATTCATCCGCCAATACCGTGTTGGTCTGGTCACGCCCTCATCGGATCCCGCGGGTCTTTCGGCGACCATGCTGGCGATGGCCTCGGCCCCCGTCTTCGATCTTGAAGGTCGCGCCGATCTGCTCTCGCGACTCGATCCCCGCCGGGCGGCGGCGGTGTTTTGCACCCAGGCCTTGGGTGCCCCAGCCGGGCAGTACGAGTCCTTGGCGGCCCTTGCCGATCCCGTTCCCAGAGCGTTATCCTCCTGATAGTCGGACTGGGGAGTAGCCAAGCGGCAAGGCACCCGGCTGTTAACCGGGTCAGCGCAGGTTCGATTCCTGCCTCCCCAGCCATTCGTGTGCACCCGCGGATCACATTGGTACAGAGCCAGTCGTAGCCGTCCGATACTATCCTCATGGGAGCAAATGAGGTGGCTGTGGAATGACGGTCACAGCGGGCACGATCTCGAAATCGTCTGCACTGGGGGAACACCGGCGGTCCGCAACGGCATGTTCCGCGGTGCCCTCGTCCCTTGTCCAAGCTGACCCGGACACGGGGAAACTGACGGGCAGGCCCGCCCACTTTGATCACTACTGGGAGGCCCGTGATCTGGCGACCACCGACGCACGCACCCGACTGCGGCTGGCGCTCATGGAGTCGATGCTGACGCATCGCAACGGTCGGCTGCTCGATGTCGGTTGCGGGCGTGGGCTCATCGCGGGACGTTTCGCCGAACGCGGATTCGATGTGACTGCCGTCGACCTGTCGCCCGTCGCCCTCGAGTGGACCCGGCGTCAGCATCCCGCCATCCGGACCGCAATGGTCGATCTGGAGAGAGGCGACATTGAGGGTACCTATGAGGTGATTGTCTGTCTCGAAGTGCTGCAGCAGGTGCGGAATCCGGTCGACGTGCTGAAGCGGCTGGTCTCAGCGCTCAGTTCAGACGGAGAGTTGGTCGTCAGTCTCCCGAATGAGTTCCATCTGGCCCGACGGCTGGCGATTCTCCTTGGCCGAGTCGAGTTCGGCGGTATTGCGGGTACACATCTGAAGCTGTACACACCGGCCGAGCATCGGCGGCTGTTTGGGGCGTGCGGGCTCAGAGTGACCGATGCCCGGACGCAGTCGATCATCCCACCGCGCTGGTGGGGAGGTCGCCTTCATCATTGGGCCAATCGGCCCGCCGGTTGGTGGCCGGGTCTGCTCGCGCTGTCGGTGGTTTATCGTCTGGAACCGGGGGCAAGGGGCTAAAGCCCCTTGTCCGCGAAGACTCTCTTGACCGTAGGTCAGGAGCCCTGGGCTCCTGACACACTCTCATGACGACCGCCATCACACGGCTCAATGAAACCGAGGGGACATTCTCCGAGCGGTTTCCCATCCTTTTTGAGGAATCGGGTCGCCGGGAGAAAGCCGCGAAGGTCATTGCCGTATTGAGTGATTTCTTCGGTGAGCGTACTTCTCAGATCACGGTCGTGGACATCGGGTGCTCGACCGGGATCATGACCCGGCAATTCGCCGCCGTTTTCGGGCGCGTCATCGGGCTCGACACCGATGCCGTCGGTGTGGAGCATGGCCAGAAACTCGCGCGCCAGGCCGGTATCGGCCCCGACAAGTTGCGTCTGTGCGCCGGCGATGCCTGTGCCATGCCGCTGGCGGATGAGTCGGTCGATGCCGTGATCTGCAACCAGGTTTATGAGCATGTCGATGATCAACAACGACTGGTTGATGAGATACGACGTGTCCTATGTCCCGGTGGCGCCTGCTACTTCGGCATCGGCACCCGCCATGTCCTGATCGAGGGGCATTACAAGCTGCCGTTTCTCTCGTGGATGCCGCACCGGGCCGCCGATCTGTGTATGCGACTGGCGGGGAAAAGCGGGCGCTACGACGTCCGGTTGCTCTCGTATCGCAACCTGAAGAAACTGGTACGGGGATTCACCGTCATCGACTACACCCTGCCGATCATCAAGAATCCGGAGCGCTTCGCCGACACAAGTCGTGGTCGGATCCGGCGGTGGGTGGAACGATGGCCTTCGTGGTTGCTCAAGGCGATTCTCCCGGCGATCCCCATCCATGTCTGGCTGTTGGTGAAACCGGTGGAAAGGTCCTCGGCATGATACCGCTGGAATGGCATCTCTGGATCATTGTGATCGCCCTCGGCCTGACGGTCGGGAGCTTCCTCAACGTGGTGATCTGCCGTCTGCCCCGGGGCGAGACACTCTGGCGCCCACGGTCCCGCTGCCCGCGTTGTCGCCATCAACTGCGGTGGTACCAGAACATCCCGGTGCTCTCCTGGTTATTCCTGAGGGGACGCTGCGCCTTCTGCGGGGCGCGTATCAGTTGGACCTACCCAGTCGTCGAGATCGCCTGCACGTTGCTCTTTGCCGCCTTTTATGCCCGCTATGGGGTGTCCTTCGCGACAGCCGGGTTTTGGTACATGTCGGCGACACTGATCGCCGTCTTCTTCATCGACTTGGAGCACCGGATCATTCCCAACCGGCTCACATACCCTGGCGTTGTGATCGGGGTCGTCACCGCCTTGGTGTCCCATCACCTGGGTTGGTTGCAATCGTTGCTGGGCACGCTGGTCGGGGCGGCTGTGTTCGCGGCGATGGCATTCTTGGGGCAGGCGCTCTTCAAGAAGGAGAGCATGGGGGGCGGCGACATCAAACTGGCCGCGATGCTGGGCGCCTTTCTCGGTGTGACCAAGATTCTCGTGGTCTTCGTCCTCTCGGCCGCCATCGGCCTGACCATCTCGGTCGTCGCCATGGCGATCTCACCGGCGCTACGACGGGATCGGTTGATCCCCTTCGGTCCCTTCCTCGCGCTGGCGACCGTCGTGGTGGCATTCTTCGGCGAACAGATCATTGCCTACTACGTGCGGCACTTCCTGCCGTAGACCGACCTCGCAGCCCAAGTCAGGTGGAATGTCCCACGGGGACAGACTGATTCCTGTACCGCCATCTGCCCCCGGCCATAGGGTGATGGGGTTCGAACCGGTCCGAGCGTTCGATCGCCGCGCCTAACGGGCGACTTTCTGCTCGCGCTTATGTTTGCTGTGGCAGTTCTTGCAACGCTTTGGTGAGTGCTGGAACCCGCGTTCCTCAAAGTACTCTTGTGCCGAGACCGTAAAGACGAACTCCTCGCCACAATCCACGCATGTCAAGATACGGTGCTTGCGGTCATCGTCCTGCATACCCTCCCCCCGCGTACCACCCAATTCCCCCGCCACCACGACCGCATCACGGCCATGGCATTGCCGCCACCCGATCCCATGCGGGACGGCAATCTGTCAATTGGTAGGCCCTTCCATGGGCTTCACACGTGCTCCGGCCGGACTGGACGGATCGAACTTGTGACCAACAGCAAGTACTGCGCGATACTCTTGAGGCGTGACGGTTGTCCCTGCCCGCCGGACCGCCCCGGCGCTGTGACGCGCGATGTCGTGCTGTAGTTCACATATTCGGATTGTTCTGTCAAGGGCAAAGTCAGTTGCCCCGTGCCTTCGAACCTGACTCACCGGAAGCCCCGACGCCTCCCGCACACGCTGTCTTGGCCCCTGCCCTGATGGGCCCGCGACGTAATGCCGAACTTGTTGTGGCGCAATGACTTGCAGCGTCGTCCCCGCCGACGCCCCTGCCTACTCGCGGATGTTGATGGCGCGGTACGGAACCCGGTTAGTTGCGCCCGTAGTCAATGTCGTAACGCTTCAGTTTCTCGAACAACGTCGTGTAATCGATCTTCAGGATCTCGGCGGTCTTGCGCTTGTTGCCCCGGGTTTCTCCCAGCACCCGCAGGATCGCCGCCCGTTCGGCGTGCATCTGAGCGTGCTGGCCGATTTCCTTAAGCCCGGCCCCTTCCCGCAGGCGGATTTCCTCATCGGAGCGAATGCGGATCGCCAGGTGTTCGGGATTGACGTAGCGGCCCTCGCACAGTATCACCGCCCGCTCGATGGTGTTCTCCAGTTCACGGACGTTCCCCGGCCAGTGGTAACGGTCCATCAGCTTGAGCGACTCCTGCGAGAATTTCTTCACCGGCTTGTTCATCTCGTGGCAGTACTTCGTGAGGAAGTACTCGGCCAACTTGGCCACGTCCTCGCGACGCTCACGCAGCGGCGGGATTTGAATCGGGAAGACCGACAACCGGTAGTAGAGATCTTCACGGAAGTGCTTCTTGGCGATGGCGTCCTTCAGATCGATGTTCGTGGCCGCGATCGCGCGTACGTTCACCGAGATCTGCTTGGTGCCGCCCAAGCGCTCGAACGTCTTTTCCTGCAGAAAGCGGAGCAGTTTGGCTTGGAGCGCCATGTCGAGGTCGCCGATCTCGTCGAGGAAAACCGTGCCGCCGTCGGCGATCTCGAACTTCCCCAGCTTGAGCTTGTGCGCCGAGGTGAACGCCCCCTGCTCGGAGCCGAACAGTTCGTTTTCCAGCAACTCGCGCGGTATGGCAGCGCAGTTGATGGTGATGTACGGCTTCTCGCGCCGCGAAGAGAGGTAGTGAACTCCGGCGGCAAACAGTTCTTTGCCGGTGCCGCTCTCGCCCAGGAACAGGACCGTGGTATCCGACCCGGCGACCTTCTTGACCAGCTTTTCCACATCCAGCATCGCCGCTGAGGTGCCGATGATGCGATTGTACCCGAGTTTGTCGGCCAACTCTTTGCGCAACAATGAATTTTCGGCAAGTAGGCGGCGGTTCTCCAGGGCCCGGTCGATGAGGACATTGAGGTGATCGGGGTCGAAGGGCTTCGTCAGGAAGTCATAGGCGCCCTTCTTCATCGCGGCCACGGCGGTCTCGATTGTCCCGTACGCCGTCATCACGATGACCGCTGTCTCGGGGTCGTTTTCCTTGACCGCCGAGAGGACCTCAAGCCCGTCCATCTCCGGCAGCTTCAGATCGGTGAGAACAAGATCAAAACGGTTTTGCTTGGCCTTCTCGATGGCCGAGTGCCCGTTGCGCGCGACCTCGACATCGTGCCCCTTGGCGACCAGGGCATCGGCCAGCATTCCCCGTACCGAGTCTTTATCGTCAACGACCAGAATGGACGACATGGGCAATCCCCCGAAGAGTCCGTTCCTATACAGGGGGATTATCGGTCAAATGCCCCGATCCATAAGCGCCGCCCCGGAGAAAACGCCGTGTTAAGGCAGCGTCAGGCTCGCCTCCCATCGGACGGGGAGGGGGCTTGGCATCGGCCTGGCCTTTGCGTATAATGACCCAACGGCCATGGCGATCCGGTCGCAGGGCGGTCGGCCACAGGAGGAGCGATGAAGGTCAAATCGTACGAGAAGGACGGCGTTGAGGTGGTTGAGGCAAAAGGGAAGTTCCTGGGCGGGGCCGACACCGGCGAGCTGGACGAACGGCTCTATGCCCTGTTGGGCCGGCAGTGCAAAAAGGTCGTGATCGACCTGGGGAACGCCGACTGGATCAACTCCTCCGGCATCGCCATCCTGATCCACCACTGGAAGAAGTTCCGTGACATCGGCGGGAACCTGAAACTCGCCAATCTGACCCAGAAGATCGAGAAGATCCTGATCATCTCGAAGCTGACCACGGTGTTCGAGACCTACGATTCCCTCGACGAGGCGATTGCCAGCTTCAAGTAGGCGCCGCGGCGATCGTGGAGGATGCGAGCACGAGTCGGCTCGACCAGGTCTCATTGACGGATCGGTGGGCAGAGTCCACCCTACTTTGCGCGATGGCTCTGTCTTTGTAGGGTGGGCTTCGCCCACCAATCATGCTGGATGGAAAAAGGTGGTTCTTGATGGAGACAGCGAATCTGTCCGGTCTGCGCGCGATCATCACCGGCGCCTCCAAGGGAATCGGCCGGGCGATCGCCGAACGGCTCGCTGCCGAGAAGGCCGTGCTGGCCCTGATGGCGCGCAGCGGCGATCTACTCCTGGAACGGGCCGAAGACTGCCGTAAGCGGGGTGCTCGCGCCGAGGCCTTTGTCGCTGATGTTGCCGATGCCGATGCCGTCGAGCGCCAGTTCCAAAAGGCAATCGACTGGCTCGGCGGGGTGGACCTGTTGGTCAACAACGCCGGGCTCGGATATTTCGCGCCAATCGATGAACTTTCTGTGGCCCGATTCGATGAGATGATCAACACCAACCTGCGCGGCGCCTTTCTCTGCGCCCGGGCGGTGATCCCGCGCATGAAGGCCGATGGCGGCGGCACGATCATCAACATCTCGTCAATCGCCGGGAAGTACGGTTCCGAAGGTGGCGGGGGGTACTGCGCCTCAAAATTCGGCCTGATGGGGCTGAACGAATGCATGGGGCTTGATCTGCGCGCCCACAACATTCGTGTGACCGCCATCTGCCCCGGCTCGGTCAATGCTCCCGACTTCCGCGCCGGACGTTCGACCCGGATCAAGCCGGAGAACATGATCCAGGCCGCCGACGTCGCCGAGGCGGTCGTCTACATCGCCCGCCAGCCCGCCCGCATCTTCATCCGCGAAATGGAAGTCCGCGTCACGCGGACGGCGTGAACACGGTTGGGAGCGCTCGGACTTCGACTATCGCTCTGCTGCGCCTGTTCTTCCCTCCGAATTGCCCGAACAAACAGCAGACCCCTCGCCTTGCTCGGGGTGACAGCTTACACTTGAACATCAAGCTTCGTTAGTCATTCCGAGCGTAGCGAGGAATCTGCTGTTTCTTTCGCTGTTGTCCATGCTTCGGCTATGCATGATCTGTCCTATTGACGATCCTCCCCGTCTGCTTTCACTTGGAATTGGAGTTCAAGAGAGAGGGATGGGGAGAGGGAAAAATGAGACTGGGGAGGGGCCTCAGGAAGGGTCTTGGGAAGGAGATCGAGAGCAGGACGCTGCGGACGGAGCCAGCGGAGCATCGCTCGAGGTTCTACCGATTCGGGAAGTGGATTCAACCTTGGGTGACCCTCACTGCGCTGGTGCTGGCGGCGTGGTCCTTCCGGTTTGCCGTTGAATCTAGCCGACAGCATGGGGACAAACTGAAGCAGCTGAATTCGGCATTTGATCGAACATCCGCGAGTCTTGAAGGGCTTCCCGCCAGTGTCGAGAAGTTTGATCAGACCGTGAGAGGTATGTCAGAGGCGGCCAGATCGCAGCAGCAAGTCATCGGGGCTTCTCTAGATACGTTAACCAACCAACTGCACGGATTCTCTGAGCGCTTGGTCAACTACCGTGACCAGCTTGATAAGGTCGTAGCCGTTACTGATCGCCAAGTGGAGTTGGTCGCGAAGCGTCAGGAATTGCTCGAGAAGGAGCTTGGCAGGAGATCAGAACTCGTGCTTCGATTCGACACCGATGTCATAGACAGCGGATTCAGGGAAGTGTTCCCAGTCGTAATCAACAAGGGGAATAGCCCGTCGCGCTTCTACACGTTCTTCTTTGACCTCTCTCGTTCTCTTCGAGTCGAGAAGAGGGGCGTCTGTGGCATCCAAGACGCGGGCCCGGATTCTGTCCATATGAGTTGCACGGTCGTGCAGCCCGTGGGGTTCTTGGACGAACCGGGTAAGTACTTCACAGTTCACGACTCGCAGTGGAGATTCGTGATCAAGTCGCCTCCAACTGTAGGCCGTGTGAAGGTCCGCTACATAATCGCCTACGAACACGCGTCTCGGCACGACTCAACTAACATAGTTCCCGAGGGCCGTGTCTTCCGCTGAAAGCAGCTCGCTTGAGTCTCTTGAGCAGTAGTCCTTCCATCCACGCACTTTGCTCGGGTGTACTCCGCGGAGTCGGCACCGCTTTGGTTGCCCGTTGTTTGCGCAACCTGGCATCTTGCGGACAGGGGGCTTTCAGCCCCCTGCCGGCGGGTGCATAGCACCCACCCTACGATTCGAGGGGGCTGCTTCTTTCCGGACTGCGCCGCAGGCGCGGCAGGCGGGGCTTTGATCGGATTTGGCGTGTCGGTGGTGGCGTCGGATGAAGATCACGATGGCCAGAAGAAAAAAGGCCGCCACCAGGATATCTTGGACGAGAATCGGCAGATTCAACGGGAACATCGTTTGCCCCTACGAGAAATACTGCCACACCTGGCGGGTCAACAGGGCGGCGGCATAGGCGAGCACGCCCATGTACACGAAGGCGAAGGCCGGCCATTTCCAACTGTTGGTCTCGCGCCGCATCACCGCCATCGTGGAGACACACTGCAATGCGAAGGCATAGAAGACCATGAGCGTGATGGCCACCAGCGGCGTCCAGACCGTCGCGCCGGTGCGGGGATTGCGATCCGCCTTCAAGCGGTCAATCAGGCCCCGATCGTTGCCGTCCGAGCCGACGCCGTAGACGATACCCATCGTCGAGACAAAGACCTCGCGCGCGGCCAGCGACCCCATGATGCCGATGGCGATTTTCCAATCGAATCCGAGCGGCCGCAGTGTCGGTTCAATGACGCGTCCGATGGACCCGGCCGCGGAGTGTTCCAAGCGCTCGGCTGCCGCGCGGTGATCGAGTGCGGTCAATGAAGCGGCTCGGACTGTCGCGTCGGGCTGTTGCAGGATCGTCTGCCGCTCCGCCACGAATCGCCGCTCGACTTCGCTGTTGCGCGGGTAGGTGAACAGCGCCCACAGCACAATCGAGGCGGCAAAGATGATCGTCCCCGCCGTCGTCAAAAACAACCGCGTGCGTTCAAGAAGCGACAGGGCCAGCGTGCGCAACCGCGGCCGGCGGTAGGCGGGAAGCTCCAACAACAGAGGCGGCGTCGGGCCACGGAGGATTGTCTTGCGAAACAATGCCGCGACCCCCGCCGCCGCCACGATTCCCAGCACGTACAGGGAGAGCAGAGTCACCCCTTGCAGACGTAGAGGACCCCAGATTGGGAGATCAGGGACGAACGCGGCGATCAACAGGGTATAGACCACCAGACGCGCCGAGCACGTCATTAATGGCGCCACAAGGATGGTGGTGAGGCGGTCGCGTGGATGCGGCACTGTGCGCGTGGCCATGATCCCCGGAATGGCGCAGGCGAACGACGAGAGCAGCGGAATGAAGCTGCGTCCCGACAGCCCGACTTTGAACATGATGCGGTCGAGGATGAAGGCGGCGCGCGCCATGTATCCGGAATCTTCGAGGACGGTCAGGAATGCGAACAGGATCAGAATCTGCGGTAAGAAGGTGACGACCGATCCCACGCCGGCCAGCACACCGTCATTGACCAGACTGCGCAGCGGTCCGGGCCCGAGGATTCGAGCCGTCCAGGAGGGAAGCCAGGTTCCCGTCACGGTGCCGAGAAAGTCCATCGGCACCGCGGCCCAGCGAAACACCGCCTGGAACATCAGCGCCAGAATGGCCAGCAGGATGGCGAACCCCAATGCGGGGTGCAAGAAGACGGCATCCAAACGGCGCGTCCAGTCGGCCACGCGTGAGCCGTTGCGCCGCAGTGCCATGCGTGACAGGTCGCGCTGCCAACGGTAGCGCCCCTCGATGATGAAACGCCGGACTGTTTCCTCGTCCACCCCAAGATCGGCGCGGACCGCATGAGCAACCTGCTCCAGTTTCTCGGTGCAGGCCCGTGTGTGTTGCCCGGCCACGCATGACAGGACTTGGGATTCGTTGGCCTCTGCCTGCGGTATCGCTTTTGCGATCCTCCGTTCCAACGCCGGGGGGAGTCGGTAGCCGCGTTTCGGTGCAATCCATGGACCGGCCAAGGCGCTGTCCAATGCCGCCGCGAGTCGGTCGAGGCCGATTCCCTCGGTCGCCACGACCTCGATCACGGGGACGCCGAGTTGTGACGACAACCGGGCAGACTTGACCTTCGCCCCGCGACGCCGCGCCTCGTCGACCATCGTAAGGGCAATCACCACCGGCCGACCAAGCTCGATGACCTGACCGGCGAGGTAGAGGTGCCGGGAGAGGTTGTTGACGTCGACGATGCATATCACCGCGTCCGGAGCCGCGTCTGTTCCCTCGCCGCGCAGCAGATCGGTGGCAATCGCCTCATCCGGAGAATGCGGAATCAGCGAATACGTGCCGGGCAGATCGATCAGCTCGTAGTCGGCCCGGTCTGTCTGCCACCGCCCGGTCTTCCGCTCGATGGTGACGCCGGGGTAGTTGGCGACCTTCTGGCGCAGCCCGGTGAGGGCGTTGAATAACGTGGTTTTGCCGGAATTGGGATTACCGATCAGGGCGACGGTGAAGCGCGGCCGGCCGCTTGTGAGGAAGGGCACAAGTCGGGGCACATCGGCATTCCGATTGCGGACGGCCAGCGGGTCCATCAATCGATCTCCACCAGCACCACTTCGGCTTCGTTGCGACGCAGCGACAGCAGGAACCCCTCGACGTCCACTTCGATCGGATCGCCCAGGGGTGCGGCACGCAGATAACGTACGACCGTCCCCGGCACCAGTCCGATTTCCAAGATGCGAGAGGCCAGGCCGGGATTGCTGTGGCCGGACAGCCCGACGATGCGCGCTGTCTGGCCGGGTCTCATTTGTGCCAGGGTGCCGTTCCGTTCCGTGGGAGGGCCGCCGTGGCCGCGACGGCGTCGGAAGCGCCGACCCCCGTTCCCCGGGACCGGTCTGTCGCGGAAGGGAGGGATCATAAACGCTGTTGTCCGTCGTGCCGAAGGTGCGGTGATCACGCCGGAACCGCCTCCACCGTCCCGTTCATCCAGCTATGACGAGTTCCGGCACGCCCGGCACAGGCCATAGACTTCCAACTTGTGGTGCTGGGGGACGAATCCATACCGGCCGGCGATCTGCTTCTGGCTCTTGTCCACCGCCTTGCTGGTGAACTCGGTGGTCTCGCCGCATGAGGTGCAAATCAGGTGATAGTGATTCTGGAAGTTGTAGTTGTAATTGTGATCGTAGCGCGTCACGCCGTCGCCGAAGTTCACTTCGCGCGCCAGATTGGCTGCGGTCAGGAGCTTGAGCGTGCGGTAGACCGTGGAGTACCCGATGCGCAGATCGCGCCGTTTGACGATCTGGTAGATGTCGTCGCACGACACGTGATTGGTGTTGCGCAGGAAGATGTCGACCACCGTCCCGCGCTGGCTGGAACGCTTCAGACCACGCCGCCGGACCCAGTTGTCGAAGTTGGTGCGCTGCTGGCTGACCGTGTCCCCGCCGTCCTTGGCCTCACTCTTTTTCATATCCTCTTCCCACGATTTTGAACGCGAAGTTCATCTTCGCCCACTATATCTACGGAATCCGAACGTTCTGAGTCAACTTTATTCCGCGGTCCGAAGTTCCCCGGCGCAGGGATTTGTCAAACCGCCCGCCGATGCGAAACGGCAGTAAGGTGTTGTGATATAACGTGTTATGTCGTGCTCTGCGGCGTGCGCCATCGCCGCGGGGTCTCCGACCTGCCCCCTCCCGGCGGAACTGACAAAGAAGCAGGGTGCGTCCTCTGCTTGTGGCGAACGGAGTCGAGTTGCACACACTCTACTTCTTGCCATGTCGCTGCTTCCGCAACTCCCCGATCTCATCGCGCAGCTTCGCCGCCTGCTCGAAGTCGAGTTTCTTGGAGGCATCTTTCATCGCCTTGGTGAGGAACATGATCTGGTCGTCGAGGGCCATCTGCTCAAAGCCGGTCGGACGGCGCGGTTTGTCGCTCTCGGTATCGACCCACTCGGTCTTGGCATCGGCGAACACGGTGGAGCGGCGAATCTCGTCCTCGGTCTTGACGATCGTCTGCGGGATGATCCCGTGCTCCTCGTTGTATCGCTGCTGAATGGTGCGTCGGCGCGCGGTTTCATCCAAGGCGCGACGCATCGAATCGGTGATCTCATCGGCGTACATGATCACAGTCCCGCTCTTGTTGCGCGCGGCCCGTCCCGAGACCTGGATCAGCGAGCGCTCGGAGCGGAGGAACCCCTCCTTGTCGGCATCGAGAATGGCCACCAGCGAGACTTCGGGGAGATCCAGCCCCTCGCGCAGCAGGTTGATCCCGACCAAAACGTCGAATTCACCGAGTCGCAAATCACGCAGAATCTCCGTGCGCTCGATGGCGTCGATTTCGGAGTGGAGGTAGCGCACCCGAATGTGCAGTTGAGCCAGGTAATCGGCGAGGTCTTCCGCCATGCGCTTTGTGAGTGTGGTCACCAGCACGCGTTCTTTGGCGGCGACGCGTTGACGAATCTCGCCGATCAGATCATCGACCTGCCTGTCGAGCGGGCGAACGACGATCTCCGGATCGACCAGCCCGGTGGGACGGATCAATTGCTCGACCACAACGCCCCCGGATTTCTCCAGCTCAAGTTCCGCCGGCGTCGCCGAGGTGTAGATCACCTTGTCCAAGCACGACCAGAATTCATCGAAGAAGAGCGGCCGATTGTCCAATGCCGAGGGGAGGCGAAAGCCGTATTCGACCAGCACCTCCTTGCGCGAGCGATCCCCGGCGTACATGCCCCGCACCTGCGGCAGGCTCTGATGCGATTCGTCGATGATCGTGAGGAAATCATCGCGGGGGAAGAAGTCCAAGAGGGTGAATGGCCGCTCCCCCGGCTGCCGTCCCGACAGATGCCGCGAGTAGTTCTCGATCCCGCTGCAGTAGCCGATCTCGCGCATCATTTCGATGTCGAAGCGCGTGCGCGACTCGAGCCGTTGCGCCTCGAGCAACTTGTCCTGGGCGCGCAGCTCCGCTAATCGGAGTTCAAGCTCGGTCTCGATCGAGGATATCGCCTGCGTCAGCCGCGGCGTGCTGGTGACGAAGTGTTTGGCGGGGTAGATCGCCTTCTTGTCCTGGCGGCGGAGCACCTCGCCGGTCAGGGCATCGACGAGCGTGATCCGCTCGATCTGATCGCCGAAGAACTCGACCCGCACCGCCGTTTCTTCGTAGGCGGGCATGATCTCGACCGTGTCGCCGCGCACGCGAAATGTCCCGCGGGCCGAATCGAAATCGTTGCGCGTGTAGTGGATGTCGATCAACGCCGAGAGGAGACGGTCGCGCGGGATCGACTCGCCGACGCGCACAAAGACCATCATGCTCTTATATTCCTCCGGCGAGCCCAGGCCATAGATGCACGACACCGAGGCGACGATGATCACATCGGGTCGCTCCAGAAGCGACGCCGTGGCCCGCAGGCGTAAACGGTCGATGTCATCGTTGATCGACGTGTCCTTTTCGATGTAGGTGTCGGTCTGGGGGACATACGCCTCCGGCTGGTAGTAGTCATAATAGCTGATGAAGAACTCGACGGCGTTCTGGGGGAAATACGACTTCAATTCCCCGTACAACTGCGCTGCCAGCGTCTTGTTGTGCGACAGGACCAAAGTCGGCCGCCCCCATTGGGCGATCACGTTGGCCATGGTGAACGTCTTGCCCGATCCGGTCACCCCCAGAAGTGTCTGGTGTGCCAATCCGCGCCGGAGGCCGTCGATCAGAGACGCGATGGCGGCGGGCTGGTCCCCGGTCGGCTGATAGGGGCTGTGGAGATCAAAGACATCCTGTCGCAGGTCGAACATGGTCATGACATTACCTCGACGAGCGTGTGATTCCGTCCGGGTGGAAGATACGCCGCGGCGCCCGTTGGTTCTATCACTTGCTGGCCCTCCCGGCAACAGTGGGCGACCGCGTCCCCAGCCTCTCTTGCGTCTGTAGCGTCCCCGCGCCGTTGCTCCTGAGTGCAAGAGGGGGGTTGAAGAAGCCGACCCAAGGAGGGCGGTTGCTTCGTCGGTCGGCTGCCTCCAGCCGACGACCTCCTCGCAACGACAGGGCTGAACCTTGGCTGATCTTGAAGTCGTTGCGAGGAGCGAAGTCCGCTCAGGAAGCGGGCCGAGCGACGAAGCAAGCGCCTTGCATGACGGTCCCTTTTCGATGGGTTTTTCCGCAGGCCCTGCAATAGCCAGGGCACGCCGCTGGGAGTATAAGTTGCAGAGGCGGAAGTGCCTGAAATGGCTTGACTTGAGCGGGGGGAATGTTATGATAGTGGTTTGTGTTTTCGCGAGGGGGTTGACCGCTTCAACCACGAGGGACGAATGGCATACGAGGCAGTCTTTGAATCAGGGGGGAAGCAGTTTGCGGTGGGGACCGGTGATGTCGTCTGCGTTCCCCATCTGGCGGGAGAGATCGGAACGACGGTCGCCTTCGACCGGGTTCTCTTGGTCCGCCATGGCAACGAAACCCGGACCGGACAGCCGCATGTCGCCGGGGCCACAGTGGCCGCGGAGATTCTCAGCCAGGACCGCGCGGACAAGGTCGTCGTGTTTCACTTCCGACGCCGCGTCAAGTACCGGCGCCGGACCGGCCATCGCCAGCCGCAGACGAAGGTGCGCATCACTGCTGTCCACGCGTAGTCACTCGGTTCGGCCCGCCGGCGGGCATGGCACCGCCGTGTCCACCGGGCCGAAGGGCCGGTCGCGTCCCATGCCTTGCGCGCGGATCTTCGGACTCGTCTTGGCTTTCTTCACGTGTTGTTTGAGCTTCTGCGTCGATGACGCGCAGGCCCAGAGCACTGTGCTCAGCGAACTCCGCGTCGAGGGTCAGTCGTCCACCGATCCGCAGTTGATCAAGAACGTCTCCGGCCTGGTTGTCGGGCGGAACCTCACGCGCGAAGACATCCAGCGCGCCGTCCACCAGGTCTGGGGTTTGAATCTCTTCGCCGATGTACGCGTGGAAGGTGAGCAGACCCCCACAGGGCTGAGTCTGGCCATTCACGTCCGTGAGTTGCCCCGACTGAGCAGCCTGTCCTTCAAAGGCAACAAGGAGTTGAAAGAAAAAGACTTCTCGCTGGCCTTGAAGCGGGGTCAGACGGTGGGACCAAATGAATTGAAGGAGGCGGAACGAACCATACGTGCGGCCTATGCGAAGAAAGGATTCTTTCTCGTCGATGTGCGCTCCGAGTTGGTGTCGACGGCCGTTACCGGCGAGGTGGATGCGGTCTTCCAGATCAAGGAGAACAACCCCGTCAAGGTCGCCCGCGTCGAGTTCATGGGAAACGCCCAAGTCGAGTCGGAGGTGCTGACCAAAAAGATGTCCAACAAGCCGCACGGCTTCTTCCGTTCGATCTTTGGCGGCGGGCATTTCAATCGCGAGAAATACGCCGATGACAAGAGGGCGGTCATCGACGCCTACCGGCAGCGGGGATATCTCGACGCCGTGATTCTGAGCGACACGGTCGTTCTGAATGACGACAAGACGCGGGTCACTATCCAGATGACCGTCAGCGAGGGACCCCGTTACTACTTCGGCACGACCACGTTCACCGGCATGTCGGTCTTAAGCGAAGCGAAACTGCGGCGGGCACTGCAGTATCGCTCTGGGGACGTATTCGATCAGGAGGCATTCGATAAATCGGAGCAGGAGATCTACAACGCCTACATGGAGGAGGGGTATCTCTACGCGCGGGTGATCAATGAGACTCGGACGCAGGACACGATGGTCAATGTCGCCTACGAGATCTCCGAGGGCGTGCCGGCGCACGTCAACCTGATCAACATCACCGGCAACGTGCGCACCAAGGACAAGGTCATCCGGCGGGAGCTGGCCATCTACCCGGGGCAGGTCTTCCGGCGCTCGGCGCTGCAGCGATCGCTACGGAATGTCATGCTCCTGAACTACTTCAGCAACGTCACGCCGGATTTCAGCCAGCTTCCCGATGGGCGCGTGGACTTGACCTTGAACGTCGAGGAGAAGCCGACGGGGCAGATCCAGGTCGGGGGCGGGTATTCCGAGCAGGACCATTTGGTCGGAACGGTGAATCTCGGCATCCCAAACCTCTTCGGCGGCGGCCAGAGCGCGAATCTGATGCTCGAATTCGGCAACCGGCGTCAATCGTACAGCGTCGGCTTCACCGAGCCATGGTTCATGGACACGCCGACGTCGGTCGGATTCGATATTCAGAAACTGGATCGTATCTGGGACGAGGCCTATGTCGAGGGGACCGATGATTTCACCCAGAAGTCGACCGGGATCTCCACGCGCCTGGGGCGGCGTTTACGCTGGCCCGATGACTATTTCAGCGTCTACTGGAGTTATCGCTGGGAGGACCAGAAATACACCGACTTCTCCGCGGCCTGGAGCGCCGCGGATCAGGCGGCGCTGACCGCCGCCGCCAAC
The DNA here is from genome assembly GCA_040752595.1 of Candidatus Zixiibacteriota bacterium. NCBI lineage: Bacteria > Pseudomonadati > Candidatus Zixiibacteriota > Candidatus Zixiibacteriota bacterium. The sequence continues at coordinate 14,017 of JBFMGX010000005.1, read as the reverse complement.
GGCGTCATCTCCGCGACCTCGTTCAGCGTCGTGCGCGATGCGCGCGACCTGCCGGAATTCGCCACCAAGGGGAGCCGCGCCTCCTACCGCTTGGAGTTTGGCGGTGGGGCGCTCGGCGGCGACTGGTCGTACACGAAGCACAACCTGACCTATTCGCGCTATCGCAAGCTCTGGAAGGGACTCACGCTGGCGCCGACATGGAACCTGGGCGTGATCCAGGGCGGCACCACGGGGTCGGCCGTTCCCTACTCGGAGCAGTTCTATGCCGGCGGTATCCGCTCCGATGCCATGATCCGGGGATATGATGACCGGTCGATTCTCGCGGTCACCGACACGTCACGCGGCGCCGATCGTCTGGAGACTGTCCCGGGCGATTTTGTCGCCGACCTGATCACCGGGCGCAATCCCCGCTACGGCGTGATGGACACGGTGCGCGGCCGGGCCTTCCTGGTGATGAATGCGCAGATCACATTTCCCATTGTGCCGAAGCAGATCCATGGTTTGTTGTTCTTCGATGCGGGCAACGTCTGGTACAGCGCCGCCCGGATCGATCCGGCCGACCTGTTCACGTCGTACGGCTTCGGGTTCCGCATTACGGTGCCGGGCGTCGGGATGCTCGGATTCGATTTTGGCATTCCCCTGCGTGGGGACGAAAAGGGAAAACTCAAACCGCATTTCCAATTCGGCGGTTCCTTCTAACGAACAGGAGGACGCCATATCGGGGAGAACACAATGACGAAGTGGACGCGCCTGAACCGTACGGCCGCAATGCTGGCCGGTCTTCTGCTCTTGATGCTCTTCGGGATGGCCCGCGAAGGGCGGGCCCAGGGAAAGGTCGGCTGGGTCGACCTGGATCGGATCTTGAGCGAGTACCAGGAATTCAAAGATGCCGAGGAGCTGTTCCGGAAGGATGCCGCCACCTGGGAGGCCGACTTCGACAGCATGCAGGAGGTCTACTTCGGCAAGGTGGAGGACTACAAGAAGCAGCAGCTTCTTCTCTCCGAGCAGACCCGCAAGCAGCGTGAGGATGAACTGGCCGCGATGGAAAGATCCCTGATGGATACCAAGACGCGGCTCGAAGGCGAAGCGGAGAAGCGTCGGGGGGAGTTGACCAACCCCATCCTGCAGAAGATTCAGGACGTCGTCAAGACCGTGGCGACCAGCGAGGACTACGATTTCGTCTTCAACGCGTCGCAGATCTACATGACGCCGGCGGGAATCCAGTTCGCCCCGATCATGTACGCCAAGAAGAAGCTCGACCTCACGGACCGCGTTTTCGAGGAATTGGCCAAGTTGAAATGACGCGCACGGTGGCCGAGCTGGCGGCGCTTCTGGGGGCGCGGGTCGAAGGCGACGGCACGACGCCGATTTGCGGTGTTGCGCCGATCGACACGGCGACGGCCGGCCATTTGACCTTTCTGGCCAACCCCAAGTATACCGATCGACTCAAAGACACGCACGCCTCCGCCGTGATTGTGGCGACGGCCGTTGTCGATTCGCTCCGCGAACGCCGGCTCCTGCCACGCGGTACGCTCATCGTTCATGACGATCCCTACTACGCCTTCCTCCGTATTCTGGTCCTGTTTAACCCGCCGCCGGCGTCACCGCCCCCCGGGATCGACGCCACGGCGGTGGTTGGCCAACGCGTGCACATCGGCGAGCGTGTCCATGTCGGGCCGCACTGCGTCATTGCCGATGACGCCACCGTGGGCGACGGTTCGGTCATCATGGCCGGGTCGTATGCCGGTGCCAAGACCGTCTTGGGGTCGGAATGCATGATCGGCCCCAATGCCACGATCCTGCGCGAGTGCACATTGGGATCGCGCGTGCGCATCCATCCGGGAACGGTCATCGGCTCCGATGGATTCGGATACGCCCCGATTGGCGGCAAGCACGAGAAAATCCCGCAGGTCGGCGGCGTGACGATCGGCGACGACGTCGAAATCGGCGCCGGCTGCACCGTCGACCGCGCGACGATGGGTCAGACCACCATCGGCCGCGGCACCAAAATCGACAACCTCGTGCAGATCGCTCACAACGTGCAGATCGGCGAAGACTGCATCATCATCGCCCAGGTCGGCATCTCGGGTTCCACCAAAATCGGCGACCACGTCACGATTGCAGGCCAGGCCGGCATCGTGGGACACCTCGAGATCGGCGACAACGCGGTGGTGGCGGCGCAATCCGGGGTCGGCAAGTCGATCCCGCCGGGCACTGTCTGGCTCGGCACCCCCGCCCACGAGATCGGCCTGCAGCGCCGCATCTATGCCACCATCAGTTCCCTGCCCGACCACGTGAAGACCATCCACGCCCTCGAGAAACGCCTCGCGGCGCTGGAAGAACAACTCGCGGCGCGAATCGTCCCGCCTACGAAACCGTGATGTAGGGTGGGTGCTCCGCACCCACCGTCAGCGGGTTGAAAACCCGCTGTCCTCAATCGACCGCGACTGTCGGACAGGGGGCTGTCAGCCCCCTGCGGCGGGCGGAGCCCGCCCTACGCGGCGGTCTTGGGTGTGAACGGTGGGTGCAAAGCACCCACCCTACCTTGCAGGTGAGTTGTCTGGGTGCCATGCACAAGCATCCCCACGCAACGGCGGCGGGACGCTTGTGCATGATCCCGTCCATCCAAGCGACCACGGCACGCACAAACGAGTTTGTGCGTGGCACTTCGAAGAATCCGCCGGCGGCCGAATCGGGTACAGCAATCTCTCCCTCCGGCTTGCCCCGAGCAGAGCCGAGGGGGAGAGGTCGATCCGGCCGGAGGTCGGATCGGCTTGCCCTGAGAGAAGTCGAAGGGGTGAGGGGCTCTTGCGGTTGCGAAATAGTACCCCACCCGAAGGGTGGGATCCTATGGTCGGAATCGAAACCCACCCTGCGGGTTGGGCACTAAGGGGCTGTGTGGCCCGGACCTTGGTCCGGGTAGGTCCGGATCGTTGTCAACCCACGGCTCCGTGACCAAGGTCACGGCCATCAACGCATCTCTACGTCGGGCCGATCATCTTCTCCGGGCGGACCTTTGCGTCGAATTCCTCGCCGGTCAGAAGGCCGAGTCCGACGGCCACCTCGCGCAGGGTCTTGTTCTCGGCGTGGGCCTTCTTGGCGATCTTGGCGGCGTTGTCGTATCCGACATGCGGATTGAGCGCCGTCACTAACATGAGCGAGTTGCGCAGATAGTAATCGATCTTCTCGCGGTTGGCGGTGATCCCGGAGGCGCAGTGCTCATCGAACGACTCGCAGGCGTCGGCCAGAAGGCGGATCGAACGCAGTACGTTGTGCGCGATGAGCGGTTTGAAGACATTCAACTCGAAATTCCCCATGGCGCCGCCGAGGTTGGTGGCGACGTCATTGCCGAGGACCTGCGCGCAGACCATGGTCATGGCCTCTGACTGAGTCGGATTGACCTTCCCCGGCATGATCGAGCTCCCCGGCTCGTTTTCGGGGATGTTGATCTCGCCGAAACCGCAACGCGGCCCGGAGGCGAGCCAGCGCACGTCATTGGCGATCTTCATGAGTGAACAGGCGAGCGTCTTGAGAACGCCGGAGGCCTCGACCATCGCATCACGCGCCGCCAGCGCCTCGAACTTGTTCGGCGCGCTGACAAACGGGAGTCCGGTGAGCTCGGCGATCTTGGCCGCCGATCTGACCGCAAACTGCGGGTGGGTGTTCAAGCCGGTGCCGACCGCCGTGCCGCCGAGCGCCAGTTCATACAGGTGGGGGAGACACCCTTCCAGACGCGCCATGCCATTGGTCAACTGCTGCGCATACCCTGAGAATTCCTGACCCAGCGTCAACGGGACCGCGTCCATCAGGTGGGTGCGGCCGATCTTGATGATGTCTGCAAACTCGACCGACTTCTTCTGCAATGTGTCGCGGAGCCGTTGCACTGCCGGTATCAGGTGATGCCTGATTTGCTCGGCGGCGGCGATGTGCATCGCCGTGGGGAAGGCGTCATTGGTCGATTGCGCCTTGTTGACGTCGTCGTTGGGATGAATCGGTTTCTTCGATCCCATCGTCCCGCCGGCCAATTCGATCGCCCGGTTCGAAATCACCTCGTTGGTGTTCATGTTGGTCTGGGTCCCCGATCCGGTCTGCCAGACCACGAGGGGAAAGTGCGCATCCAGACGTCCGTCGATCACTTCGTCGGCGGCGCGCACGATCAGATCGGCTTTCTCTTTGGGCAGCGTTCCCAAGTCCTGATTGACCAGCGCCGCCGCCTTCTTCAGGATGCCGAGGGCGCGAATCAGTTCACGCGGGAAGCGCTCACCGCCGATCTTGAAGTTCTGTCGTGAACGTTCGGTCTGGGCGCCCCAATAGCGGTCCGCCGGTACTTCGATCTGCCCCATCGTATCGGATTCCACCCGCATCTGCATAGTCCCTCCCGGTTTCTGACCTCGAACTCAGGATACACGTCACCTGCGGCCGGGGTCAATCCGGAATGTGAGCCGGCATGCATGAGTGACAGCAACGAAAAAGGGCCGCTGGAAGCGGCCCTGGAAATCCGATCATGGAATGTCTGGGTTCAGTGGTCGACGTGCGCGTAAGTGCGGTCGCGGCCGCTGCGGACAAAGGAGAGAATCCCGTCCACCGTGGCGTACAGAGTCCAGTCCTTGCCGACCCCGACATTGCGTCCGGGGTGGATCCGTGTGCCCTTTTGACGGATGATGATCGACCCGGCGCTCACCAACTGCCCGCCATAGGCCTTCACGCCCAACCGTTGCCCGTGCGAATCGCGCCCATTGCGCGACGAACCGACACCCTTCTTGTGCGCCATCTCTCAAACCCTCACTGAACAGTCGCGGACTCCATGGCCGCAAACTTAAAGTATAACCCCTGCGTCCCGTCTGCGCAAGACCCCAGCATCGATTTTTGTACCCGGTTCAGGTATGCGCCGGCTCCGTCTCGGATACGGTCGACACGGTTTGCAGAGAGAAGCGCAACTGCTCCCCGCCGGGATCGACGTCGACCGCCACATTGCAGTCCCCGGCGAACTGGCCGCGCAGGATCTCCTCCGCCAACGGGTCTTCCAGGTATTTTTGGATAGCCCGGCGTAACGGACGCGCGCCCAAATTGGGATCGTACCCCTTGGTGGCCAGGAACTCGTGCGCCGCGGCAGTCAGATGGAACGAGATGCCGCGCTCCGCCAGCCGCTTGGCCACATCCTGCAGGATCAAGTCGACAATCCGGCCGATCTCGCCGGTCCCCAGCGGATGGAAGATGATCGTCTCGTCGATGCGATTGAGCAACTCGGGATTGAAGATCTTCTTCAGTTCGGTGACGACCTTGGTCTTCATGTGCTCGTACGACGAGACGACCTGATCCTTTTGGAATCCCATCGTCTTGTCGTCCTGGAGCTGGCGCGTGCCGATGTTCGAGGTCATGATCACGACGGTGTTGCGGAAGTCGACTTTGCGTCCGAAGGAGTCGGTCAACTGCCCGTCATCGAGGAGTTGCAGGAGAATGTTGAACACCTCGGGGTGCGCCTTCTCGATTTCGTCCAACAGCACGACCGAGTACGGCTTGCGACGCACCTTCTCGGTCAGTTGTCCGCCTTCTTCATAACCGACATACCCTGGCGGCGCGCCGATCAGACGCGACACTGAGAATTTCTCCATGTACTCCGACATGTCGATGCGGATCAGCGCGTCGGCGTCCTCAAACAGGAACTGCGCGAGTACCCGGGCCAACTCGGTCTTGCCGACGCCGGTCGGGCCCAGGAAGATGAATGACCCGATGGGCCGACGAGGGTCGCCCAGGCCCGCGCGCGCCCGTCGGATGGAACGCGTCAGGACCGCAATCGCCTCGGTCTGGCCGATGACACGGCCGTTGAGCTCTTCCTCCATGCGCAAGAGCTTCTTCGATTCCTTCTCCTCGAGACGGAAGACCGGGATGCCGGTCATCTTCGAGACCACCATGGCGACGTCTTCCGACGTCAGGGTGTACAACGATTTTTCGCGATCTTCCTGCCAACTCTTCTTGCGCGCTTCCAGTTCTTCGCGGGCGAGCTTCAACTCGTCGCGCAGACGCGCCGCCGTCTCGAACTCCTGGTTCTTGACCGCATTTTCCTTGGCCGTCTGGATTTCGAGGATGCGTCCTTCCAGCGTCGAGAACTCCGTGGGCTTCGTGCAGCTACGCAGGTGCGCCCGCGACCCGGCCTCGTCGATTACGTCGATCGCCTTGTCGGGCTGGTAGCGGCCGGAGATGTAGCGGTCGGACAATTTGACCGCGGCGATCAGAGCTTCGTCGGAGATCTTGATCTTGTGGTGTTCTTCGTACTTGGGCTTCAAGCCGCGCAGGATCGCCAGCGTGTCGGCATACGACGGGGCATCGATCATTACCGTCTGGAAACGCCGGTCGAGGGCGCCGTCCTTCTCGATGTACTTGCGGTATTCATTCAGCGTGGTGGCGCCGATGCACTGCAGTTCGCCGCGCGACAGCGACGGCTTGAAGATATTGGAGGCATCGAGCGACCCTTCGGCGCCGCCGGCGCCGACAATCGTGTGCAGCTCGTCGATGAAGATGATCACATCGTTGGAGTTGATGATCTCATTCATGACCGCCTTGAGGCGTTCCTCAAACTGGCCGCGGTACTTCGTGCCCGCCACCAGCGAGGTCATGTCGAGTGTCACCAGCCGCTTGTTCTCCAGCACCTCGGGGACCTGCCCCTCGACGATCCGTTGCGCCAGCCCCTCGGCGATCGCGGTCTTGCCGACCCCCGGCTCGCCGATCAGGACCGGATTGTTCTTCTTGCGGCGTGAGAGAATCTCGGAGACGCGCTCGATTTCACTGTCGCGCCCGATGATCGGATCGAGCTTCCCTTTGCGGGCCAGCTCGGTCAGGTCGCGGCCGAAATGATCGAGCGCCGGCGTCTTGGATTTCTTGCGCTTCTTGCCAAACGCCGACGGTTTGCCGCCGCGGATGTTCTTAAGTTCCTCGTAGGCGTCCTTGTAGTCGACATCGTACATCGACAAAACCTGCGCCGCGACACCCTCTTCATCCTTGAGCAGTGCCAGCAGAATATGCTCAGTGTCGATTTCCTTCGACTTGAGCGCGCGCGCCTCCTGGCCGGCAACTTCGAGCGTCTTCTTGGCACGGGCAGTGAGCGGCAACTGACCCATCGTCATCGTGCCGCCCGACGGCTGCACGACCTCTTCCACCGAGGTCTTCAATTCGCCGAGGTCGATGCCGATGTTCGTGATCATGTCGATCGCCATGCCTTCGCCGAGCCGGATCAGACCCAGAAGCAAATGCTCGGTGCCGATGTAGTCGTGCCGCAAGCGCGCCGCCTCGTCCCGCGCGAACTCGATCGCCTTGCGTGCCGACTCGGAGAACATCTCGTTCATGGAGTTTCCTTCAGGCGGTGGTCGGACGGCCTCCCCCATGGATTGCCGTTTGCACCGCTCTCTACTCGTATATCGGTTGCCGGTGAGGTTTCGTTTGCCCTCATCAACCGTTCGAAGCCGGGCCCTGGGCGGCACCGCCGGATGACCGCCGCCGGGACCGTTTCTTGGTCAACCGGCTCCGCACGACGTCCGCGCGGGCCACATCCCGCTCCTCGGGCGACAGTTCCCGGTCGAACAGGCGCTGCAAGTGCGCGGGCTGAGTGGTCAGCATCAGGTCATTGATCTGACCCATGTCCAATCCGACCGGTTCGCCCATGGCCAGTCCCAGCCGGACCGCAGACAGCAGGTTCATCACTTCCTGGGAGGTCAGGACGCGGGCGTTGCCCAGAATCCCGTACGCACGCCAGATCTTGTCTTTGATCTGATCACCGGCATCGGTGAACAGCATGCGTCGTGAGTTCATCTCGTGGGATAGAAGCTGCAACGTCACCTTCTCCAGCGAGTCGACCAGATCTTCCTCGGTTCGTCCCAGCGTCGTCTGGTTCGATACTTGGAAGAGGTTCCCCAACACATCGGACCCCTCGCCGTAGAACCCGCGCACAGCCAATCCGACCTTGTTGATCTGCGCCAGCACCGTGTCCATTTCCTTGGTCAGCACCAACCCCGGCAGATGGATCAACACAGATACCCGCAGCCCGGTTCCCACGTTGGTCGGGCAGGCCGTCAGATAACCCAGTCGCTGGTCAAAATCAAAATGCAGGACGCTCGCCAGTTCCATTTCCACGGCCCGGGCCCGCTCCATCGATTGGCGCAGGTCCAAACCCGATCGCACCGCCTGGATGCGCAAATGGTCCTCTTCGTTGACCATCAGACTCAGCGACTGGTCGGCGTCGACATACAGCCCCCGCGGCGCGTCGTCGCGCATGAACTCCGGGGAGATCAGATGCCGCTCGATCAGGAAATCACGGTCCGCCCGATTCAGCTCCGACGATCCAAAGAAGACACCGTTGCGAAGCAGATGGGTCTTTTCAACCGCTGTGCGCGCCAACGACACGACTTCCGCGGCCTCCTCGGGCTCCGCGCGGACCGGGTAGCGGTGCTTGGCCAAGTTCCGGGCCAGACGCACACGGCTCGACAACACGACGTCGGCGTGATCACCGCTCCCGGCCAGCCAACTCACCGGTTGGCGCGTCAGATCATCAAATGACGATAGCATTGTCCGATCTCCGCGTGCCACCCGGTCACTCTCCGGGCTGCTCGTGTGGCTGGGGGGACTCAGCCGTCAGGGCTTTGAGTCGATCCCGCAACTCGGCCGCCAGCTCGAAGTCCTCGCGTTCGATCGCCCGCTTCAGGTCCTCCTTGACCCGGACCTCCTCCTCCACCGGGCTCTGCCGCGTCGTCTCACGCGTGTCGGGGTTGCGGCCGCGGTGACGCGTGGCGCCGTGGACTTTGCGGAACAGGTCCTCCAATGGGGCGCGGAACGCCGTATAGCAATGGCCGCATCCGAAGCGGCCGATCCGGGAGAAGTCGAGAAACCGCATGCCGCATTCGGGGCAGACCAGCCGGGCGATCGGATCCGATGGGGTCGACCCCCGTTGCACCATGGAGGTCAGGAACTCGGCCAGAGGGAACGGGACGTCGTCGAGCGGGTTGTGGAACCCCTTGCTCTTGGCGCATTCCTTGCAGAGGTGCATCTCGGTCTTGCGGTTGTCGCGAATCTGCGTGAAGTGCACACTCGCTTCCCGCTCGCCGCAGTTCTCACATTTCACGGCCTGGTCCCCATTCGATACTGCGTGTGTACCACTCCCGTGCCATCACGTTCAAGCCGCGCCAATTAAGACCGGCCTGCCCCGGTGATCAAGGCAAATCACCCTCTGTACGCCCGCCCCTTCAGTTCGGCGATCGGCTGTCTTCGGCCTGCAGCCGCCCGTCCCGCATTGTGAGTACCGCATCGGCCCGGCCGGCCAGATCGGGATTGTGCGTGGCAACCACCACCGCCCTGTTTCCCATCTTTGTGATGTTACCCAGAAGGTCGTGCAACTGTTCCGCCGTCCGACGGTCGAGGTTCCCCGATGGCTCGTCGGCGATCAGCAACGTCGCCTCGGTGACTAGGGCGCGGGCGACCGCAGCCCGCTGCTGCTCTCCCCCGGACAACTCGCCCGGCAAGTGGTGACCACGCGCACCCACTCCGACCAGGTCGAGAACCGCCCGGGCGCGCTCTTGGGCCTCACGCCGGTTCATGCCGCCGATGATCAGGGGGAGGGCCACATTCTCCTCGGCCGTAAACTCGGGCAACAGATGGTGGAACTGAAAGACAAATCCCACCATCCGATTGCGACGGTTGGCGCGCTCCTCGTCTCCCAGCATATAGGGGGACTCGTTTCCCCAAAAGACCTTTCCACTCGTCGGGCGATCCAATCCCCCCAAGATGTGCAGAAACGTGCTCTTGCCGACCCCCGAAGCGCCGACGATGGCCATCATCTGTCCCGGCCTGACCTCCAAATCGATGCCGCGGAGGACCTCGAGCGTCCCGTCCGGCGTCTCAAAGTGGCGGTAGACGTTGACCGCGCGCGCGATGGGTTGCCCCGTGCTGCCGCCCCCGTTACTGGTATTGTCGCCTGATTCCGGCATTTCATTCACCACGGATACTGCCGATTCCATCGCCAAAACTGCGACTCGATATCATCCCCTGTAGGGTGGGCTCAGCCCACCCTCTTCACTCATACCGCAGAATCTCCACCGGGTACAGCCGTGCCGCCCGTCCCGCGGGGTAGATCGTGGCCAGAAACGAGATCACGATGGCCAGCACACCGACCAGAATGACATCGAAAGGATCGACGATTACGGGCAATGAGTCGATGAAGTAGATTTCCGGCGGTAGCGAGATCAATCTGAATGTGTGCTGGACCCAGCACAGGCTCAAACCAATGGCCAGCCCGATGATCGTGCCGACCAGTCCGATCGTTGTGCCCTGCCACAGGAAAATCGCCCGAATCCCGCGCGCCGGAACACCGAGTGTCTTCAGGATGGCAATCTCGCGACGCTTGTCCATGACGACCATGATCAAGGTCGAGATGATGTTGAACGCCGCCACCGCGACAATCAACGACAGGGCGACCACCGCCCAGACCTTCTCGATGGCCATCCAGCCGAACAGGTTTCGATGCATCCGCTTCCAGTCGGTGGCGTACAGATCGCCGGCGAGCGCATCCTCGATCGCGGCGGCGACCTTCTCGGCCCGGTTCCAGTCGGTGACGCGCGCTTGGAGGCCGGTGATCTGGTCGGGCATGAGGAACAACCGTTGCGCATCGGACAGACGGATGTAGCAGAGTGACGCATCGTACTCGTACATCCCGGTTTCAAAGAGCCCGGCCACAGTGAACTTCATGACCCGGGGCGGCGCGCCTTCGGCCAGTGACTCCCCGCGCAGGCTGTAGAGAACCACCGCATCGCCGACATCTACGTCGAGCCGTTCGGACAGCACGCGTCCCAGCAGGATCGGTCGTTCCCCCGAATCCGCCACCATCATCCAATCGCCGCGGATCGTGCTCTCGCGCAGCCGTGTCACCTGCGCTTCCTGTTCCGGGATGATGCCGCGGACGATCACGCCGTCGTTGGCGGACGCCGAGGAGATGGCGGCCTTGTAGTAGATGAACGGCGCGACCGCCTCCACCTCGGGGACACGGGCGATCTTCTCGTGCAGCCCGGACCAGTCGGCGATGCCGTCCTCATAGCGGGAGAAGACCGACACGTGCGCTGTCGTTCCGACGATCCGGCTCTTCACTTCCAGTTCGAATCCCTTCATGATCGCCAACGCGAACACCAATACCGCGGTGCCGACAATCACGCCCAGAATCGAGATCAGCGTGATGAGGGAGAGGAAACCATGCCGCTGCCTGGAGCGGAGGTAGCGTCTGGCGATGTAAGGGGCGTAGGCCATGGGGGGCGCAAGTTCGGATCGCGATTCCAGCACGCGACCGTACAGAGGATTGTCATCCCGGGCGACTTGTCCCGAACGCGTTGAGGGAAGCGGGGGATCGGTCGTTTCCCCTTGTAGGGGCGTATGGCAATACGCCCCTACACATCCCTGTCGTCCGCCGTGCACCGCGGGCGCAACGTGGGAAAGAGAATGACCTCGCGTATCGACGGTGCCCCGGTGAGCACCATGACCAGTCGATCGATCCCGAATCCCAATCCCCCCGTCGGGGGCATGCCGTGCTCCAGGGCCAGGAGAAAATCCTCGTCGAGACGATGGGCCTCGACATCGCCCCGATGCGCTGCCTCCGCCATCGCTTGAAAGCGCGCCCGTTGGTCATCGGGATCGTTGAGCTCGGAGAAGGCGTTGCCGACCTCCTTGCGGGCGATGAACAACTCAAAGCGTTCGACCAGCCCCGGTTTGCTGCGGTGCTTCTTGGCCAACGGCGAAATCTCCTCCGGGTAGTCGGTCATGAACGTTGGCGCGATCAACTGGGGCTGCACACGCTGGGAGAAGACCTCGTCGACCACCTTGCCGTATGAGGCATCATCGGGAATCTCAACGCCGATCGAGCGCGCCGACTGACGCGCCCGCGCCGGATCGGTGTCGGTCAGGTCGAGCCCGGTCTCCTCACGGATGGCGTCGAGCAGGGGAATCTCCTTCCACCGCCCGCCAAGATCAACTGTCTGTCCCTCGTACGGGAATCTCGGCGCACCGTGCACGGCCACGGCGGCATCGGTGATCAACTCGCGCAGCAGGACCATAATGTCGCGGTAGTCGGTGTACGCCGCGTACAGCTCGATCATGGTGAACTCAGGATTATGGTCTCGGTCGATTCCCTCGTTGCGGAAGTCCTTGCAGACCTCGTACACCTTCTCATACCCGCCGACAATCAACCGTTTCAGATACAGTTCATCGGCGATGCGCAGATAGAAGTCGGCATCGAGCGCATTGTAGTGGGTCACGAATGGTCTGGCCGCCGCGCCGCCGTAGATCGGCTGGAGAATCGGCGTCTCCACTTCGATGAACCCGCGCGCATCGAGAAACGCGCGCACCCGCGACAGGATCTTGGTACGCGTCAGGAACAGATTGCGCACGTCATCGTTGCTGATCAGGTCGAGATACCGCCGCCGGTAGCGCAGTTCTTTGTCCACGAGGCCATGCCACTTCTCCGGCAGGTCGCGCAGCGACTTGGACAGCAGAGTGATGCTGGACACATGGATGGTGATCTCGCCGGTGCGCGTCTTGAAGACCGACCCGTCGACGCCGACGAAATCGCCGATGTCCAGCCAGTCGAGCCGCGCATACGCCTCCGGGCCGAGGGCGTCGGCCTTGGCGTAGCATTGGATTTTGCCGCTGCCGTCGAGGATGTGAAAGAACGTGCTCTTACCGTGGGCACGCCACGATACGATCCGCCCGGCGACACGGGCATGTTGGTTCTCCCAGCGGGCGAAGTCGGCGATGATCGGCTGCGCCTGATGTGCGCGATCATACTCCGGCGGATATGGGTCAATCCCCGCGGCGCGCCAACGCGCCAACTTGGCGCGCCGGTGATCCTGCAGCTCGCTATCGGAGGTAGGTGTCGTGTCGGTCATGGTTCTTCGCTCTGATTGGACACGTTGGTCGCAACGAAAATACGGGGGATTTCAACGGGGCGCAATCGCTCTTCGCGGACTGCTCGAGGAGTTCCCCTGCTGTCATCCCGAGTGTAGCACGGCCTGAAAGGCCGGGCGAAAGGAGGGATCTGCTTTTCGCTTTCGGGATCTTTGGCGAGAACAGCAGATCCATCACTACGCTCGGGATGACAGGTGAGCGGCACGATTATAACTGCGGGTATCTTAAACGCCAGGGACACGTGACAGCCGTCTGACTTCCGTCGCTGTCAACTGTCGCCACTGACCCGGTTTCAGCCCGCGCGCGGTGATACCCGCGAATGACACGCGCTTGAGCTCGAGCACACGGTGACCGATGGCGAGCATCATCCGTTTGACCTCGCGTTTGCGCCCCTCGCGCAGGATGGCGTGCACGGTGGAATGGTCGCGTTGACGGTGCACGATCGTCACCTGTGCCCGCGCCGGTGTCGGGTCGCCGAGATCGATCCCCACAGCCAGTCGTCGGAGACTGGACAGCGTCGGAACACCCTCGATGGTCGCCTTGTAGATGCGCTCGACCTCGTAACGTGGGTGCATCAGCCGATTGGCGCCGTCGCCATCCGACGTCAACAGCAGGACACCTTCTGTGTCATAGTCCAGCCGCCCCACTGGTATCAGCAGACGCCATTCTTGGGGGAGATGATCGTAGATCGTGGAGCGTCCACGCGCATCGCGACGCGCCGTCAGCGTCCCGGCCGGTTTGTTGAAGACGATCCAGATTGGGACGTCAACGGCCGGCTTGAGTGTACGCCCATCGAGTGCAACGGTATCTGCCGCCGGGTCGACCAGTGTCCCCAGCGTCGTCACGTTGATGCCGTTGATCGTCACATGCCCGGCGGCAATCAGTTCATCGGCGCGTCGACGCGACCCGACACCGGCTCGCGCGAGGAAGCGGTTGAGGCGCTGACGCGTGCTCGGCGATCTTGGAGTCATGCCGCCCCTTCAGCCTTGCTGCTGATGGAATACCCCTCACCCCGACCCTCTCCCTCTCGACCCGGCTCGGGGCAAGCCGGAGGGAGAGGGAGAATGATAACCTTTCCCTCCGGCTT